>JALXEW010000039.1 GCA_027069285.1 Ardenticatenia bacterium
GCCTGGGTGGTGACGAATATGGGCGGCGGGGTTGTAGGTGTGGGCGTTGGGGTACTGGTTGGAGTTGGGGTGCTGGTGAACGTTGGCGTGGGGGTAGGGGTATCGGTAGGTATGGCCGCTATAGTCTGGGTCTGGTGCAGGTAGGCCATTTGGGTGGCGTTAAAGTCCTCCGGTGAGAGCCCACCTCCGCCGGATGGGCGCAGCAGCAGCAAGGCTATCGTGGCGCACACTCCCAGTATGAAGAGGGCACCCATACCGGCGAGCGCGTAAATGAACGTCCGGTTGGATACGGCCCCGGCCTCAGTCTCTGTTTCCCCTTCTCCTTCCAGGAACTCTTCATCCGAGAATGGGAAATCGTCAAGGTCCAGGTCGTCGGTCATCTCACACTCTCCTGAAAAGTGATAGTTCGGTCGGCCTTTGCGCCCCTCTCACCGGATAAGCTCCAGGTTGCTCAACGGCACGAACACCACTCGTTTGCTCGGCAATTCCACCTCTGCTCCGTATACGCTCAGGCCGTTATCCAGTCGGCGAGGCTCCTGCGGCATACCAACCACGGTGCCGACCATTCCGGTTAGCGGCGCTCTCAGCAACCGCACCCTACTCCCCACCTCCAGTGGGACGCCCATAGGTGGTGCTTCGGGCCGTTCTCCGGGCGAGGGCAACGGGATGAATATCTCCGGGCGTTTACCTTCCCACGGTTCCGGCTCGCAGGCATCGAGCGTGATCTGTCGCTTTCGATTGTCATCCAGTAGCTTCATTGCCGCCTCATTCATTCGGCGGAAGCCGAATCCCTCGGTCAGCACTATGGGCAGGCCGGACTTTTTTGCCTTCCCTATGAGCGACGCCCGCATACCTGCCGCTATCAATCCTCTCACCCGGTTTTTCACTGCGGCGTCTATCAACTCGGCGGTCAATTCCCCATGCAGCGCCACGATCGCGCCATCGAAGCTCATATCTATACTTTCGGGCGTGACGACACCATCCTCATCCGGCTCCAGCACCTCCAACATGCCGAATTCCAGGCCACCGCTGCCCCACACACATTGTATCAGGGCGCCCACGGCCTCGATTTGTACCCCGTAACTGCCCATCACGTCGCTTATCTCGCCGGGGATCGAGGCTTTCAGCTCATACTCCCGCAGATCGACTTCGAGTACCAACCGACCGTTTTCCCTGAGCAGCACCCTACCACTACTGGGTGCTCTTATCACCCTGGTGCTTATTGTTCCCTTACGCTCGGCCAGTCGGTCTCCTTCCTCGACGCTATCCTCCTCGCCAGGAATGATATATTCATCCGCCTTTTCGGGCAAGAGTCCCAAGAGTTCGGCCACATCCACGATCTCGTGGCGCGAGGGGATAGTGGTACGCGCCACCACGTCCACTGCCGCGACGCTTTGGCCCAGCCTGACCAATATCTCGCCTTTCCGGGGCAACCTCCGCTCCCGCAATATGGTAGTGAGCGGCAGGATATAAGTCTGTTCGGGATAATACTCAGCCACCGGTAACTCCATCAACCCATTTTCGCAACAGCTCCGCCCGCCGTTCGACTGCCGAGGGTATCGCCAGCGGGCGCCCACGGGCATCCAGCACCAGGCCCAGGAGGCCCCCCCTGACCCGGAACCTGGCCTTTCTGCGACCACGGCGTCCCAGGTTGAACTTGCTGCCCACCTGCACCGATACATCCGCCTCCTCACCCGGCGGGATCGGGACGATCTTGATCTCTCCGGCGCGGACGAGGGCTTTGACCGGTTCGGAGCCTTCGCTGCCGTACCGGACAATCGCCCGGATGGCCGGTTTACCTGCCCTGGTGCGGCCTACCGGGGCCACAACTGTACCCAGCACCGGGAATCCCCCGTTATCGGTCACCTGCACCACTGCCATTGGCTCCACATGTGCCATAGCGCCCAGTGCAGGGGCCAGCGCGTAAGGGTCCAGCCACAATTCCGTGATGCCGACGGGTTGCAATGCATCCAGGAGGATCAGCGCGGCATATCCCGGATGCGGAGCGCGGGAGAAGATCGAGCCGCCGGCCAGGATCGGGGAAAAGGGCGGCAGCCATCCGCCCTTTGGCGTAATTTTCCCCCATTTCTGGCGCGCGTCGCTCAGGGCCACGCGGATTATCTCGCGGGCAATCGCGTATTCCAATTCCAGCTCCTCGGAAGTTTGCGGCACCGTAGCCGGGTGTATCCACTTGTTCCAAAGGTAGTCCCGCACTTCATCCGGCTCTATCTCGTACATGAGCCATCGGGCCACATCCTCCGGGCGGGAGTATGCCAGCAATCCGGGAGCGCTATGGCCCAATCCCAGGTCGCTGCGCACGGTTACCGAAAGCTCACGTCCCACCGTGGCCGCCAGCACCGTGGTGGTACTGCCCAGATCGATCCCCAGCGCCCCCCTGCCCTGCCTATCCAGGAACCGTATGTACCTGCTGAATCCCTGGGCTGTGGGGATTATCCCGCCCGGCCCGACCCAGCCGCTTATATCGGCAAAGCCACCCGGACTGGATACTTTATAGATGTCG
>JALXEW010000040.1 GCA_027069285.1 Ardenticatenia bacterium
CTCCCACAGATACGCCGACTGATACCCCAACCGATACCCCGACCCGTACGCCCACCAACACGCCCACAGATACTCCCACGCCGACCGATACGCCCACGTCAACACCATCCCCCACCGGCACCGAAATGGCGCTGACCGTCGTAGCGATGCGGACGGCGGATGCCGCCACATCGACACGGGAAGCCATCCTGGCCCAAACCGCCGAGGCGGCTGCGACTGCCACGGCTGAATTTGAGCTGACGGCTACCGCCGAATCCGCAGCGACGGCCACGGCACAATACGGGGGCACGGCCACAGCCGAGGCGGAGGCCACGTTCCAGGCCGCTACCGAGGTCGCCGAAATAACCCTCACCGGCATGTTCCTGTCCACAGCTCGGGCAGCAACGGCCACCGCCGAGTACCAGGCTACGACAACGGCTATGGCGGCCACGGCCACGGCAGAGTACAGCAACAGAGCCACGGAGCAGGCCGTGGAGACGGCAACGGCGTGGGCAGAGACCGTTGCCACGAGGACTGCCGTGGCGGAAATGACCGCTACCGGCGCGTTTGAAGCCACGGCCCAGGCCGCTACCGCCGCTGCCGAGGGCGAATTGACATCCGAGGCCGGGCAAACCGCCACCGCCCAGGCCGAAGCGACCGCCATAGCCCAGGAAGAACAGGCAGCCGGCGCCACGGCCATGACCGTCATCTTGATCGCGATAGGCCTGGTCATACTGGTAGTGGTGGCGATAGTGCTCAGCAGGCGCAGGGGATGAACCTTACCCCCTATGGTAAGGTAATCCTGATCCGGGCGGCCCCATCACGGGGCCGCCTTTTTCATTGCATTCTGGCCCGTTGATGGGCATAATCTGATAGCCGGAGGCGATGAGATGGAACCCCTGGACGAGGATTTCGCCGGAGGAATATGGGACCCGCGCCTGAAGTCATACCTGACCGGCGTGGGGCGCCTGGAACGCTCCGACGGTGAGGTGCGCATGGTGCTGGAAGGCGCCACATCGTCCGTTTACAGCGATGCTCAGCTGGATGACTACCATGACCTGCCCAGACGTCGCTATCCCTGGCATCCGCCGCTGAGGATGACGGTGCGGGCAAAGGCCTCTCACCCGGCATCGGAACTGCGCGGGACGGCGGGCTTTGGCTTTTGGAACAACCCGTTTCCCCCGGAGGGAGGCATACCGGCCCTACCTCGTGACGTATGGTTCTTCTTCGCATCGCCGCCATCGGATATGGCGCTGGCAATGGACGTGCCAGGATGGGGTTGGAAAGCCGAGACCCTGGATGTGCCCAGGCTCCCATTCTTCCTGCTGCTGCCCACCACGCCGATAGCCGTATTACTGATGCGGGTGCCGGCGCTATACCGTCTCCTGTGGCCCATAGGCCAACGGGCAATAGGTGCTGCCGAGGCGATCTTGCCGGTTGACCTGGACGAATGGCATACTTACACTTTAGATTGGCTGCGTGATAGCGTGCGGTTTGAAGTTGACGGGGAGACCGTACTGGAGACGTCTCATTCCCCTCCCGGTCCGCTTGGATTCGTGGCCTGGATGGATAACCAATACGCCGTTGCCACGCCACAGGGCCGCTTGCGTTTCGGCAGGTTGGATGTGCCGGGCAGGCAATGGTTGGCGCTTAGCCATTTGATCATCGAGCCTTTGGAGTAAACTCTCTCACATCGATACGGAGGCGAACAATGGAGACCGCAACCCAGGTTCTCACCCGTCCGGCGGAAGACATCCGGGCGGATGTGGAGAGCATAATCGAGAATTACCCGCCGCTGCGCGAATCACATCCGCATGTGGAGATAGAGATCGACGCCGAAAACGGGATCGTCACCTTGCGTGGTAACGTGCGCACCCCGATCATGCGTCGGGTGCTGGTTGATAGCACCGCCCAGATACCCGGAGTGCGTGAAGTTCGCGATGAGCTTTTCGACGACCAATCGCTGCGCTTTGCCGTGGCCCAATTGATGCCTCCGGGCGTATACGTTCGGGTCAACCACGGGCGCGTCGTGCTGAGTGGGAATCTGGGCGATGATGAAAGGCGGCAGCAATTGCTGGAAAAAGCCGCCTCAGTCCCCGGAGTGCGGGGCGTGGTGGATGGCTTCTACGTCCCGGAAGGCGGAGAGATACGCATGTCTGCCTCGTGACTCACATCCGCCAACCGATCCAGATGCGATTCCGGTCGGGCCTTGTGCCCGACCGTTTACAATACGGCGCGGCACGGAACTTGTACGCCTGGTATTTTTAGAATACGATGGCTGTGGAGGTTCTCATCACTCACGGGCAGGAGGCGAGCTAAATGGCGACCCCTTATGACGGCAAAGTTGCGGTATGGCACTGGCGAGGTGATTACATCGCCGAGGATACAATAGATGAAGTTGTGGCCACATTCAAAGGTTGGGCGCCCAACGTAAAAGCCATCTGGGTCAAAACCAGCGACGGAACCAACTGGATGGGCAAATGGGATAAAAGCGATATGGCGATCAACGGCCCTGACGATGTGGTACGCTGGGTTAAGACACTTGAGCGGCACGGGATCGAATTTCACGCATGGTGCGTGGTCAGGGGCGTCAACATAACCGAAGAGGCCCAGCGCGTGATAGACGTATGCCTGGTGCCCGGCGTCAAATCCATGATCCTGGATGTGGAGCCATATGCCGAATTTTGGCAGGGCAGCAAAGAAGACGTGCGCCGACTGATGGAGGCGGTGCGTAGGGCGGTTCCGGGTGAATTCCACATCGGCATGTCGGTTGACCCCCGCTCACAGCACTTCAAGGCCATTTACCCCGAAGAGTGGTGGCCATTTGTCAACAGCATCCACCCCCAGGTTTACTGGCGCACGTTCGGGGTTAGCGCTCGCGAGGCACTTGCCGAGGCATACCGTGTTTGGGGCGACTACGGCAGGCCGATATACCCGGTGCTCCAGGCCAATGTTGACGCGGACTCCCTGGAAGAGGCCCGTAAAATCGCCATAGGCGAGTTCGACGCAAAAGGCCTCTCGTATTGGCGCTTTGGCGTGATCGGGCCGGCGCAATTCCCGGTGATCAATCGCGGCCTCGGCGGCGTATCGCCTGAGGAGCCGGAAGAGCCTGAAGAGGGAGAAGCTGAATTCGTTGAGGGATTCGGCCAGGTGATCGTCGTCCGCAACGGCGACCCGACTTATCGCAGTGGCGTCCACACCGGCGAGAACCCGGACGCGGTCTGGAAGACCGACCAGAACTATTGGGGTTGGACATTCCATTACAAAGAAACCGAGCCGCTCAGAAGCAGCGTCTGGGCGAGATGGGATCCGAGGTTGCCCGAACCCGGCTTCTACGAAGTAAGCGTTTTCGTCCCCGCCAAGCACGCCACCACCCGGCGTGCCAGGTATAAACTGCATGGCGTGATCGGTCAGGATGGCGAGCTGGTGACACCGGTTGACCAAAACAGCCGTGGAGACCTATGGGTACCGTTGGGCATCTTCCGGTTTGACCCCACCCAGAACCCGGTTGCCGGGGTGGTCTTCCTGAACGATCTGACTGGCGAGGACGATGAGGAGATCGCATTCGACGCGCTCCGCTGGCGGCAGATAGTGGGATTCGAGCCGGTCGAACGCTATATGGCCGATGGCTACGACGCCCCGATCGGCACCTTTGAGGAACGTGCCACCGATCAAGTCTGGCCGGGCCACTGGGTTGACGCCACCGGCTATGCGGCCCTATATCGCGGCGGCACTCAGTACCACACCGGCGCCGACCTGAACCTCAACAAGCCGTACTGGGACGCCGATAGGCACAGTCCGGTCTACGCGGCGGCGCACGGAGTGGTCACCTTTGCCGGTGAGCTGCGTGGATGGGGCAACGTGATCGTGATCCGGCACGACCCACTGGTGGGTACCGGTCAGGTGATGTACGGGCGTTACGCCCATGTGGAAAACGTGCGGGTGACCGAGGGACAACGTGTGGTGCGCGGGGAGCAGATCGCCAATGTCGGCGACGCGGGCGGCTTATATCCGTACCACCTGCACTTTGACCTATCGCCGACCGATATACTGGAAAGCAAGCCCTGGCACTGGCCCAGGGACGATCTGAACGCCGTGCACACCCATTACGTTGACCCGCGTGATTTCATCCTGAAGCACCGTCCGCCTATGCGGTGAGAGGGGGTCACCATTTGCCCCGGAATCCCATTCGGCGGAAGTGGCGTCTCATAGGGCGACCTCGTCCGGATGGGGCGTGCAGCACTATCAGGGCTGTGGCCGGCTCATCGCCCGGATTCCGCCAATAGTGGGGCAAATCTGCCTCGAACAGCAAGCTATCGCCTGGCCCGAGGGGATAAGTTGTCCCGTCTATCTCGTATTCGAACGCGCCGGAGAGACAAAATACGAACTCGTGGCCCAGGTGCACGATGCTATCCGGGCCGCTATCGGCGCCGGGTTCCAATTGCAGCAGCATCGGCTCCATGCAAAGGCCTGGCATATCGGCGGCGAGCCTCTCCAGGGTGCCGCCCGGCAACTCGATCCTGGTGCGATCCGTGGCCTGGATGTAGACCACTCGTCTTGGTTCGGGCTGGCGCTGGAAAAATGCGATGACCGGCACGCCGAGTGCTGTTGCAAGCTGCTGCAAGGTGCTGACACTGGGGGATACTCGGTTTTTCTCGATCTGGCTGATGGCGGTGACCGAGACTCCGCTGGCCTGTGCCAGAGCGCGTAGTGATAGCCCACGTTCGGTTCGCAGCTCGCGGAGCCTTCGCCCCACATCGATTGAGGAATCGGGCATATCCGTACTCTCCTGGCGCCTCCGGCGCTTATACGCCCATATCGTATAACGAACCCGTCCCGATGACAACGAGGCCGGCGCCAATTTGTGAACGTTGTCATCATGCGAATCGGCGGTTATAATGTTGTGCAGTGGGGAAGTGGCGGAACTGGCAGACGCGCATGACTTAGGATCATGTGGAGCGATCCGTGAGGGTTCGAGTCCCTCCTTCCCCACCTGTTTGCTTTGCAGCCGGAGGGTTATAGATGCCCGCGTCGGAAGTCCCGGACATCGTTATAGGTCGTTTACCGATATACCTGCGAGCGCTCGACTATATGGCACAGGAGGGGCGGGAGATAATCTCGTCCAGGGAATTGGCCTCCTACCTGGGTATCAGCTCGGCGCAGATACGTAAAGACCTCTCACATTTTGGCGGATTCGGCAAGCAGGGAACCGGCTATCATGTCCAGTACCTGCGCGAACAACTGATACGCATCCTCAATATAGACCGTGAGTGGCCGGTTGCCCTGGTCGGGGTGGGGCATTTGGGTAGCGCGCTGGCGAATTACCAGGGATTCCTCCACAGGGGATTTCGCATAGCGGCCATATTCGATAGCTCACCATCGAAGATCGGCACCGTTGTAGGCGGGCTGGAGGTATTGCCGGTGGAAAGGCTTGGGGAAACGCTGAGGGCGACCGGCATCAAGATCGCCATGATCGCCGTCCCCGCCTCTGCCGCCCAGGAGGTGGCCGACATGCTGATCGAGGCCGGAGTGCGGGGGATATTGAATTACGCCCCGATCACCTTGAGCGTGCCGGATGGGGTGCACGTGCAGTACATAGACCCGGCGGCCCACCTTCAGCATATGACCTACTACCTGGGCCGAAACGGTCGGTAGCGAACCCACCAGAGCACCACCAGCGCCGACCCCAAAGGTGGCCCGCCACAGAGAGCCATAAGAGTTCCCGCCAATGGTGGCCAGCCTAATAAAGAGACGCCCAGCCAGTAGAACGCGGCGCTGAGGCCCATATAAAGCGCCGCCACAACCAATCCTAGCAGCATCCCTTGCAGTATCACCCGTGGGGTGAAGAGGATCGGCCTATCATTGGGCGGTTTCCCCTCATCCACATCTGAATTCACCGTTCGCCACCCTCATCGGTTGCCGTTTCGCCTTCCCGGCCCACGTCCAGATTCACATCCTGGCAATCGCTCAGCGCCTCGCGCAGCCGCACTCGAAGCTCGGCATCGTCCTCGGCCAGTACCAGGCCCTCTTGTATTATCGGCACCGCCTGGTCGCACCTGCCGATTAAGGTCAGGGCCACCGCCGCCAGATAATGCACCTCTGGGTCATCGGCGCCGGCGTCCACCGCCCGCTTGAGCACCCTGGCTGCCTCCGTGTAGTCCTGCCGATTAAGCAGCAGCCCCCCCAGCCGGTATAGGCAGTAGACTTGATCCGGATCAAGCTCGATGCACTGATAGAAATAATCTATGCCCGATTCGAAATCGCCCAGGTAGCGCACATAAGCGTTGCCCAGCGCCAGGTAGACTTCCGGCATGGTCTGGCCGATCTGGGCTGCCTGCAGCAGCACATCCATCCCATCGTCTATCCTGCCCAACACCAGATAAGTGCGTGCCAGCGAGAGGTACAGGTAAGGGTACATCGGGCTGAGCCGGATGGCCTGTTCGTATTGCTGTGCGGCTTCCTCGTAGTAGCCGGTAAGCTCCAGCACGTAGCCGTAATTACGGTGGGCGTCCGTGTTATTAAAATCCAGCGCCAGTGCCTGCTCGGCGGCCTCCCGTGCCTCATCGTAAAGGCCCATGTCGGCGTAGGCCTCGGCCATAAACGAGTAAGCGCTGGCGAAATTCGGGTCCAATTCCAGTGCCCGCAGCGCGTACGCGACGGCCTCCTCCGGCTGTCCGTTCCAGTCCATTGCCATCGCCTTGATCGCGTAGCCTATCGCCGATTCCGGATTGGCCAATATGGCGCTATCCGCCGCCTCCATACCCTCTTCCAATCGGTTGGTGATGAGGAGGAGGTGGGCGAGCCGGTAATGCACTTCCGGCTCATTGGGCAGGAGTGAGGCGGCGCGGCGATAATTCTCTATCGCGTCGTTGAGTGCTCCCCTGGCCAGTGCTCCATCGGCCTGTGCCAGGTATACCGCCGGGTCCTCGGACGCGGCTGCCACAGGAGTCGGCTCCACCTCTTCGGATTCCGTTGCCTGTGCGCTTGCGGTAACCACCTCTACCAATGCATCCACCGCCGCCACCAGATTTGGCCTGAGCACATCCTGATGTTCCCATATCCAGTCGGCGCCCAGGACGGCCAGCGGCGTCACTATGTAGAGCCAGAGGTACCGCAGCGAGAGCCATCGGCGCCTCAATCCGCGCTTTGTGTACCGTTTAGGCGTGCGCAGGTACATCTCAGCCGATCCCTATCGGAGTCGGGGCCGGTGTCGGAGTCGGCACAGCCGTAGGCCACTCGAATTCGTATCCGCCCACGTCCCGACACAGGCGCAAACCCTCGAAGATTATGCCCTGGATGTGCTCGGAGTCGGTCAGACTCAGCGCCTCCATCAACAGCGGCACCGCCTTCTCGCAATCGCCCAGGTACCACCATGCCAGGCCGCGCAGGTAGTAAGCCCGCACGTCCCTGGAGCCGAGTTCCACTGCCCGCTCGAAAGCGTCTATAGCGCTCTCGTAATTCCTGCGGGCGAAGTATACCATCCCCAGTTGCAGCCAGGCCGGGACATGTTCCGGATCGATCTCCAGGGCCTGCTCGCAGTAGTCCTGGGCATAAGCGTCCTCGCGTTCCCCGAAGTACGTCACGCACATCGAGGTATAAGCCCCGACGTGATCGGGGTCGAGCGAGAGGATATGCTCGTATGCCGCTATGGCCGCCGGTATGTTATTCACCGCCCGGTAGAGCGCTGCCAGCTCGAAGTACAGGTAGATCAGGTTGGGGTGGATCCTGACCGCCGCCTCCATTTGCTCGATAGCGGCATCGTAGTAGCCTATATTCCATAAGCTATAGGCGTAATTACGTCGCGCGTCCACGCTATTGGGATCGAGTTCGACTGCGCGGGCGCCTTCGGCCTGTGCCTGTGCCCATCGGCTCACGTCCGTATAGGCCTCGGCCAGATAGGCGTGGGTTTCGGCAAAGTACGGGTTAATATCCAGCGCGATCAGGCCGACCGGGATCGCTTCCTCCGGGCGGCCCAGCCAGTCCAGTGCCATGACCTTGATGGCATATCCCCTCTCGTCGAACGGGTCGGCCTCGATGGCATGGTCTGCCAGGGCCAATGCCTCGTTTAGCCGATCCTCGCCCGGAGGCACATCAGGGTCGTTATGTGTTATCAGCAGCAATCGCGCCAGCTCGAATATTATGGAAACGTTATCCGGCTCAAGCTCCAGCGCGGCCCTATAGTAAGTTATTGCGTCCTCTAGTGCCCCGTCCAGGTAGTAATTATATGCCTGCTGGGCCAGCATGGACGCGGATGGGGTTGGGGTTGGGGCCATTCCGACCAGCGCCAGGGCGGTCGGGCGGAGCGCATCCTGATTGAGCCACACCAAAGCGGCGAAAAGCAACAACCCCGCCATCGTCAGGAGTGCCCGTCGTCGCCGTATCCGGCGTCTGGCTCTCCCGCTGAACGATAACATTGACCGATCTCGTCTCACATACATTCCAACACACCCTCAAC
>JALXEW010000041.1 GCA_027069285.1 Ardenticatenia bacterium
GGGTATCGGTGGCGGTGGGGCTTGGCGATATGGACGGGTTGAGCGTAGGAGTAGGCGTGGCCGAGGGTGTGACCGTCGGCGGGACGCGGGTGAAGGTCGGTGTGGCCGATGGTGTGACGGTTGGCGGCAGAGGGGTATTAGTTTGGGTTGGGGTATCGGTTTGTGTTGGCGTGGGAGAGGCCGGCGGTAATGTTGGGACTCTTGTCGGCGGTGGGACGTATATAGTCGGGGTGGCGGTAGGCCTCTGGGCGAGGGAGCAAGCCGAGACCGATAGCGTAACGATCAGCAAGATGACGAGGTGACGCCCTTTTCTGTACATCAGAGTATCTCTATACGCTCTCCAACGGCTGTCAGGATCGAATGCCCAAGCTCTTGTGCTTTCCGGCGGATTCCCTCGATTTGAGAGCGGTATCTATCGGCCAATCCGGAATCCGCAAAGTCGCGGGCATTGATCAACACGTTCAGCGCGGCGACCTCGACCGCTGCCATGCCCATGTGGACGGCTGCTGCCGCGTCAGTGGCTGCGTTTTTATTGCCTTTGGTGGCCACCTCGCGGGCGATCTCCATTGCCTCGAGGGCCATCTTTGCCACACTCATCGGCACATCGGCGGCGTGGATCAGTGCCTGGTTTATCGCCTCCTGGCGATCCGGGTCGTCCTTTGGCCTCTTATAGGCTGCCATGACCTCATCATAGGCCCTGGAGTCCAGCTCAATGGCATCGGTCAGGCGGCGGCGCAGCTTATCGGCCTTTGCGGCCAACCGGTGCATCTCAGATTCCACGTCGGCATAGCGCTTCTTACCGATGGTCAGCCGCGCGACCATACCTGCCAGCGCTGCCCCCAGTGCCCCCGCCATAGCCGCGACCGCCCCTCCGCCTGGAGTTGGTGTGCCTGCGGCCACGGCATCCAGGAAGGCAATCGGTCTCAGCGCCCCATCTGATGGGCCGGCTTTCTCGGAAGCCCCGGCGCCTGCTTCCATCACCTTCGACAGCTTGACCTCCAGCACCTGATCTTCTTTCATGCCGTCCAGCTGGAGGTACCATCTGGCGCTATCTATCAGCGCGGCCTCCGGAATCAGGCCGATCAGCTCGCTATGGGATATGGAAACTCCGTACCTGGCCGCCTCCCGCCGGATCATCTCCACCACGCGATGTACCGGTGTCCTGCGGAAATTCGTCAGGTTCATGGAGACCTGGGCTTTGCCGTTGACCAGCACGCCCATCGCCTTGACGTACCGCAGTCCCCCGCTGGAGTGCCTGACCGCGCGGCTGATCTTCTTGGCGATCTCCACATCGTCCGTTGTGAGGTACACGTTATATGCTATCAAGAAGTGGCGTGCGCCGATGACGGTTGCCCCTGCCGGGCCGAGTTCCGCCGGCCCGAAGTCCGGTGCCCGGTCGGGATCGGTTTTGATGGCCTCCTTCAGGCCCTCGTACTCGCCGCGCCGTATATAGGCCAGGTCACGGCGTTCCGGACGGGTTGCGGCCTCCTCGTACAGGTAAACCGGGATGCCCAGCTCCTCGCCGACCCTTTTACCGAGCCGCCTTGCCATCTCTACGCATTCTTCCATAGTGATGTCGCGTATCGGCACGAACGGAACCACATCGGTTGCGCCTATACGTGGGTGCTCACCGTGGTGTTGGTTCATGTCTATAAGCTCGGCGGCTTTGGCGATCCCGGCAAAGGCCGCCTTCTCCACGGCATCCGGCGGGCCGACGAATGTGACCACGCTGCGGTTATGATCCGAGTCGCTACTATAGTCCAGAAGGTGCACGGGAGCCGCCCCGGTGATCGCCTGCACTATCGCCTCGACCACCTCGCTGCGGCGCCCCTCGCTGAAATTAGGCACGCATTCGACGAGTGGGCACATGGTATTTTCTTTCCCCCTCCCTCCGGGATGTTTATCGTTTTGAGACCAACAGCAGAATTATACCTCAAAGGAACCCGCCGGCAGCCGAGATCGGGAAAGCAAAAGCCGGGCAGGGAACCCGGCCTTTGGGCTACTTCATGTGAGGATTTTTTGACAAAGTGCGGCCTCAAGGGATATAGTCCCCCTGGCAATTGAATAACGCCTGTGAATTCACTGCCTTCTTATCCAGAGAGGTGGAGGGACCGGCCCTGTGAAACCTCGGCAACCGCCCCGATCAGGCGCGGGGAATGGTGCCAATTCCGGCAGAGGAAACTCTGGAAGATGAGAAGGGGTGCTTGTTGGAAGGTTCAACGCGCCTCGTCTCAATGGCAGAGGGGCGTTTTCTTTTGCCGCCTGGTACCTGGAACCGCTTTAAGCGGACAAGTTACTTTTGGGAGGCGGGAAGATGTCATCTCGTAATATAGTGGTCACCGAGGCCACCGGTGAGTGGATAGAAAACCGTCAGGTCGAGATCGTGGAGCGTAAGGGGATTGGCCATCCGGATAGCCTCTGCGATGGCATCGCCGAGCGCATCTCGGTTGAATATACCCGGTGGTGCGAGGAGAATCTGGGCGCGCCGCTCCATCACAACTTCGATAAAGTCCAGCTTGTCGCGGGCGAGGTAGAAGTCGGGTTTGGATACGGCCAGGTGGTCAAGCCGATACGAATCCAGATCGCCGGGCGCGGCACGCCTTCGGCAAACGGCAAAAAGGTGCCGATGGAGCGGATCGCCATCGAGGCGGCACGTGCGCATCTGCGCGAGACCATGCGCTATCTCGACCCGGTGGAGCATGTGGTCATAGATTGCTATGCCGGTCGCGGCTCCGGCGACCTGATAGACGTGGTTAAGAAGGTGACCGCCAACGATACCAGCTTCGGCGTCAGCCACTGGCCCAGGTCTGGCCTTGAGCAGGTGGTGTACGATACTGCCCAGTACATCAACTATGAACTTATCGAGCAGTTTCCGATCGGCGAGGACATCAAGGTAATGGGCTGCCGGGTCGGCGATGAGGTTACCTTAACGTGTGCGATCCCGTTCCTGGCGTTGCGGATCAGGGACGCCGCCGAGTATAACGAGGTCAAAGGCGCCGTGCAGGCCGAAATCCAACAATGTGCCTCGTCATTGCTGCCGAACCGCAAGGTGAAAGCGTTCGTCAACACGGCAGACGATCTGGAAGGCGGCATCGCCTACCTGACGGTGACCGGCACCAGCGCCGAAAACGGTGATGACGGCGCGGTTGGGCGCGGCAACCGCATTAACGGCCTGATCACTCCGTTCCGCTCGGCCAGCCTGGAAGCTGCCGCAGGCAAGAACCCGATCTCCCATGTGGGCAAGGTCTATAATGTGCTGGCACTGCTGGCCGCTCAGGATATAGTCAAAGAGGTGCCCGCCGTGACCGAGGCACAGGTCTACGTGCTTTCGCAGATCGGGAAGCCGTTGGATCAGCCGCTGGTGGCGACCGCCGTTGTGCGCACAAGTACCGGTGGCCTGACTCCTAGCATCAAGGCCGACGTGGAAGCGATCCTGGATAGGCGACTGGAAAACATCGGCGAAATCCGGGCCTTGTTACTCGACCGGGCCATCAGCCTGTTCTGAATCTGACAGGGGGCGTCATCTGGCGCCCCCTATTCATCATTCCCCGTCGAAAACCAATACATCCGTAACCCCCACTCCCTCGCCGACTGCCCATAGCCTCCCTGGAGCGACCATTTCCAATGCCAGGGTCCGGGGCAATTCGTCCGGGAAGCCGGCAAGGAGCAGTGTTTCCCATGTGCCATCGCGGTACCTCAGCACAAAGCCGCGCCCATCCGGCGTGGAACCCGCCGCCCATCCAAGCTCTGGCCCTGCCATGAGGATCGCGTATAGCGGCCCCAATCCGGGTTTTGGCTGCTCCTCCCAGGAGCCGGAGACGTAGTGATAGATGGCTCCGGTCTCGGTTGCCGCAACCGCCCAGCCCTCATCGGCGGTCACAAAATCGACTGCGGTGAGGGGCACATCACCTGGGCGTGGGGCATCCATCCAGATGCCGTTCTCGTAACGGCCTACCAGCCCGTGCTCTCCGACGGCCCATCCGATCCCGGAACCCGTGAAGTCCATATCGTGAATGCTTGCCTCTGTGACGGGGTACCAGCCATCGGGGGTATATCTCAATAGATGGGTTTGTCCGCCGGCCCATCCGCTCCCATCCGGCCCGAATCTGACGACCAGGAGCGGCCCGACTCCCGGTGGCACCTCAAAGGGACGCCAGACGCCGTTCAGGTAGCGGAATATCACCCCGGAGCCATCCGCCTCTCCGACGATCCAGCCTTCCGCAGCGTTCAGCATCTCCACGCTGTGGAACACGGTGTTGCCGCCGGCATCGGGGGCGGGGAACGGTATCCAGCGGCCATTTATGAAGTGCAGGATCGTGGCCCCGTCGCCGACGGCCCATCCGTCGTTAGCGCTGACGAACTCTATATCGCGTAACGTCCTGCCAGCCGGATGTGGGATCAGCTCGTGCGGGGCGATGGTAGGGGCCGGAGTCGGTGTGGGTTCATGCGTGGCCTGGACTGCCGGCGGGGTGTCGGCCATCTCGGAGCTTGCCGGTGATGTGGGTGGCGCCCATGCGGTAAGTGCTGCCGCAGTGCCGGTTGCTGCCGCGTCCAGGTCTATCGGCGTGATCTGGGCGCTGCCGGATGCGCATCCGACCGTTGTCAGCAGCGCGATAGTGAAGGTGATCCATGTCCTCATGCCCAGGCCCGAACGGGTTGCGGAACCGGATTACCTCTCTTTGGCCTTTCGGATCAGGATGTCGGCCAACCCGCTGCCGAGCAAAGCCAGCCCGTAGATCGGCATATAGTGGCTTGCCGCCTCGTCGAAGAGGATCGATGCGCGGGGGGGAAACTCCTCGTCGCCTTCCCAGTATATAGCGGCCAGATATATACGTGGCATGATGCGGAACGAGAAGGCCGCATCCCCGTAGGCCGGCAGCCGTACCTCGGCGAGCGTTTCCGATGCGGTGATGAACTCATCCAGGCCGGGCAGCTCCCTTGCCAGCCGATCCCCGGAAAAACCCTGGTATACCTGATGGTAGAATCTGCCATCCGGCAGGTCTCGGAAGGCCAGCCATTTGCCGGACCGCCGGGTGCCGTCCGCGTGTTTGAGGTACGTCGCGATCACCGCCTGCACAAATTTCGGCGCCGGCTCGTCGGAGCCGAGCGGATATGCCACCATATCGGGCAACGTCACCCTATACCTTTGGAAATTGTAGTCCAATTCAAGTTCGTTTTCGTCCGGATTCCAGGTGGCGCCTGAGCGGTCTGCCAGGACGGGCGGACTCACGTCCTTTAGGGACGCGCGGATGGCCTCGGTCTGGTGCATCAGCGAATCGAGCCACTGCTGGGTGACCGGTGATGGGCGGAATTTGGGCTGCATCTCTGCCTCCTGGGTAACGGGCTTATACGTGTTTTGAGTTGGATTTCCCGTGTGCCGCCCTGAGCTGGCCGCACCCGGCGCTTATGTCTATACCGCGTCGGAGCCGCACCGTGACCGGTATGCCGAGCTGTTCCAGGCGGGCGGCGAACGCTCGAACCCGTGCCGGATCGGATGGCCTGCCTTCGAAGCCGTCGGTTGGATTGAGCGGGATCAGGTTGACGTGGCACGTCAAGCCGCCGAGCAATGCACCGAGCGCATCCGCCTGCTCGCTTGTATCGTTGACGCCGTTTATCAGCGCCCACTCGAACGTCACCCTTCTGCCGACCCGTTCGACATAGTATCGGCAGGCGGCAATGAGATCCGCCAGCGGCCACTTCCGGTTGAGCGGCACCAGGCGATCCCTCAGCTCATCGGTCGCGGCGTGCAGGGAGACCGCCAGCCGTACCTGCAGGCCCTCGGCGGTGAAGCGTCGTATCCCAGGGACTACGCCTGCCGTGCTGAGCGTGATGTGCCTTTGGCCGATCCCGATCCCATGCGGGTCGTTCAGCCTGCGGATGGCGGTCAGTACGGCGTCGTAATTGAGCATAGGTTCCCCCATGCCCATCAGCACCACGTTGCTGAGCCTGCCGCCTTCGGATTCCAGCTCGCGGGCGAAGTGGATGGCCTGCTCCACGATCTCCCCGGATGTCAGATTACGCACAAAGCCCATCTGCCCGGTGGCGCAAAAGGCACATCCCACTGCACAGCCGGCCTGGGTGCTCAGACAGGCCGTGCGTCGCCTCTCGTAGCGCATCAGCACGCTTTCGATAAGCACCCCATCATTCAGCTTGAGGAGCTTTTTCAGCGTTTCCCCGTCGGATGATACCGATCGGCTGACCTCTTCGAGATTGCCGAGAAGAGTCTCGGCGGCCAGGCGCTCCCGGATGCCACGCGGGATGTTAGTCATGGCGTCAAACGATGCCACTTTATGTCGGTAGAGCCATTCCCATATCTGTCGTGCCCGATAGGATGGCTCACCCCATCCGGCCAGCATATCGACCAGCTCGTCGGCGGATAGATCGTAAATGTTGCGCATCTCAAATGTCGCAGAAGGGGCGCCTTATCTGGCGCCCCTTGTTGTCACAAACGGCGTCGGCTACCGTCGGAGTCTTCTACCGATTGAGTATGCCGATGGCACCGCAGCCAGCAAAAGCGGCAGCAGTATCCCACCAACACATACGCCACGTTGAGGCTCAGGCGTGGGTTCGGGGGTATTGGTTACGGTGGGTTCGGCGGTATCGGTAGCAGTTGGTTCCGGCGTATCGCTGGGCGCGAGCGTATCCGTTGGGGCCGGCGTATCGGTATCCGTGGGTTCGGGCGTATTGGTATCTGTGGGTTCTGGCGTATCGGTTGGCTCCGGCGTATCAGTATCCGTGGGTTCGGGCGTGTCGGTTGGCTCAGGCGTATCAGTCGGTTCCGGTGTATCGGTGGCGGTCGGTTCCGGAGTGTCTGTGGGTTCGGGGGTATCGGTCGGGAGCGCGGCGGCTTCTTCGCCTTCTGGCGTGTCGGTTGCGGATGAAGCGCCCCAGGACGGGAAAGTCGGCGATGGGAAGAAGATGAACGTCGGCGTCGGGATCAGGGTGGGAGCTTCTCCCTCGGCGCCAAGCCACTCGCGCCATTCTGCTTCCAGCTCCTCGAACGTGCGACCGGTTGCCTCTTCCAAAGCCTCCGGCAGTGACATATTCTGGGCCAGCAGGTGCCACACGCGCGCGTGTGCCTCGACCCCGTAAGTCTCGATCAGGTACTTGACGAACGTGTAGCCCACATCATATCCGTAGCGGCTCATTCCGTCTGGCCCCCTGGAAAGTGGCCCGGGGCCAGGCCCCTGTAGCGTGGGTAGCCCTCCCATAGCGGCCAGGTTCCGCACGCGCTCCTCGTAATCGTACATCTGGTGGATCTCGAAGTAGGTGGCATCGCCTTCGATCCACCATCCGGTGCCGGCCTGATTGGCGATGGCGCCCTGGAAGATATGGGCCAGCTCATGTGGTATAGTGCCGTAGGCGGCGTCCTCGTAGTTATTTTCCCAGAGTACCTGGATCGTTGCGCCCCAGCTATAGTTCGTCAAACCGATGAAATGCTCGGAAAGGCTTGATGTCCACTCCTGGAAGTCCTCCTGGTTGGCGAAGAAGATGACCCTGGGGCGGAAGTGCAAAGTGAAGCCAAAGGCCTCCTCCTCGGCCTCGATACCTCTGGTAGCGCCATCGAGCACCATCTCGCCGAAATCGTCGCTTATATCGTACCAGAAGACGATCACCTTATCATTTTCTAAGCGCTGCCAGTCGTGGAGGTTGTTGTCCTCGTATTCGACGACCCGATGCTCGGTGGAGATCGAATTGCCGGCCTCGTCGCTCAACTCCCACCAGTACTCAACCCGCAGCCAGGGCGGGAGGCTCTCGCCGGTGCGCGTATCCATGAAGCACGTGAAGACCCCGTCCTCGTATTCAGGATCGCGGCACGAGCGGTGGAAATCCGGCCCGATCAGCATCCTGACATAAGCGCTGGTGATCTCACCGGCCAGACTCCGCGCCTCCAGGGTGAACGTCATACCGTCGGGGTAATTACTCTCGAAGGTATCCTCGCCGATCACGAATGCCGCCTCGCCTGTTGGGACGGTTGGGGTGGGCGTGGGTGGTGCCTCGGTTGGTTCTGGTGTCTCAGTTGTTGCCCAGGGGACTCCGAAAGTTGGCGATGGCAGCGAGAATATGACCAGCGTCGGTGTTGGGATCAGGGTGGGAGGTGGCCCTTCGGCGCCGAGCCACTCGCGCCATTCCATCTCCAGTTCCTCGAACGTGCGACCGGTTGCCTCGTAAATCGCCTCATTCCTTCTGAGGCCGCGCCCCAGTGCCTGGAAAAGCTCGCAGTGGGCCTCGTACCCGTATGTATCGACCAGGTACTTGAAGAACGTATACCCCACGTCGTATCCCAGACGGCGGCGTCCGTCGGGTCCGACGCCGCGAATGCTAGGCCCTGCGCCCTGGAGTGTGGGCAGCAACCCGGCGGCGGCCAGGTCGCGGACGCGCTGTTCATAATCGTACTGCTGGCTCAACT
>JALXEW010000042.1 GCA_027069285.1 Ardenticatenia bacterium
TATCAGGTAGGCCTCTTTCTCGCAACATCAGGCAATGCGCCGTAAGGCCCTTTCGGCTATAATGAGCTGCAGGGGCCGGCAACGGACGGGGTTGTTGTGTCCATCATCGTCCGGCAGGCCGTATGAACCGGACTTGGGGTTTCCGGGCTTCGGAGGGAATGTGATATGGGGTGCACTGGTTGCCTGGGCCGTCTTTTCGCTTTCGTGTTGCTGGTTTTATTCGTGATCTTGTTGCCCATCGGCACCTGGAGTTTTTACCTGGATAAGATGCTGATGGACGAGAATACGTACCTGGAACCGCTCGAGCGTTACCAGGTTTACACCAGGCTGCCCGAGCAGTTGCTTATCCTGGCAGCCCGTGCCAACGGCGGGGATGAGGACGCGGGGAAGCTGAATGAGATGTTATCCTATCTTTCCGAGGCCGATATGAGCGAGATGGTCTCGGTGATCGCTCCCGCCGAATGGCTCCGGGAACAGGCCGAATATAATGTGAACGCGCTCTTTTTGTGGCTGGAAGATAATAGCCCGGCGCCCGATCTCCGATTGAACCTGCGTCCGTTGCGGAATGTCCTGCTGAGCGACGGCGGGAGAGATGTGATCTTGCAACTTGTGCTCTCGTGGCCTCAGTGCGAGCCGGGTCAGTTGTCCGAGTGGGAGGCCATGCTGGACGGTCGCGCGGCGGATTTCCCCATTTGCGAGCCACCACCGGATATGATGGATGATCTGAAGGAAGGGTTGCCCGAGCTGCTGAGTGAGATCGCCGGCGATATACCCGATGAGCTGACTCTGAAGGAGGCCCTGCTGGAGATCGGCCCGGACGATGAGCCATCCCAGGAGGACGTCTTGCACACTTTTATGCAGATCAAGTTGGGGTTGGTCGCCGCCGAGCGCTCTCGCCCATTGATGTTCTTGATCCCGATCGCGTTGCTGGGCGCGATGGTGGTGGTGGCGGTGCGCTCGGTGAAGGGGTTCTTTACCTGGGTCGGTTGGGCACTGATGCTTGCGGGTCTGCTGACTTTGGCGCTGCCGGTGGTGCTGGTTGTGATCCGGGGCAATACCCTGGAGGATATTCTCGAGGCCGTTGCCACGTCGTCACAGGTGGCCGACCTGGCAGGCCTCTTGATGATAGCTCAGGGGGTGCTGAGCTATGCGGTGGAACGGTATATGCACCCGGTGCTGGTGCAGGCGGTGGTGCTGACGGTGACCGGGTTCGTCTTTGTATTTACCGGCGCGCTGCTGCGCCCGCCGGAGAATGTGGCCCAGAAGTCACGCCGGGTTCAGGGGGCTTAGGCCTCACCTTGTGCTATCGAGCGCCTCGATGGCCTGGGATGCCGCTTCCTCGGCGGTGGAACGCCCTAAAAGCACGCTACGGAAGGCTTGCTGCAATTGGTGGGCGGCATCCCGCTCGGCCTGGGTTGACGGCGGCAGGGTGCCGGTCTCGATCAGGTTTTCGACGAATGTCCCGTATTCATCGGTTTCCCAAAATGTGAACGCCGTTCGCAACGAGGGGGCTAAGCCGGCCTGCCTTGCCACTTCGCCTTGATTCTCCGGCCTCATAAGCCAGCTGAGTAATGCCAATGCCTGCGATTGAAGGCGTTCGTCCGAGGTGACCAGTACCCATGCCCACCCGGTGACGATCGTGGTTCCGCCCCCGCCGACCGCCGGGATCGGGGCGAAGGTCATCTCGGCCAGGTCGTCCCGGTGGGCCATGTAGTAGCCGATGTCGACCTGGGCCATTATGGCATCGCCGGATGTGAATTCGTCCAGGTAATCATCCGGGGAGTCGTATTGAAGTACGCCCGGCCTGACTACGCCCTCGGCCACGGCACGCTCGTACGAGTCAAGTACCTGGCGGAGCGGCTCCATATCCAGCACGGCCCAGCCTTCGGCATCCGTCAGACGCCCACCTGCGCCGATGTACTGGGCCAACAGGGTGTGGCTCACTCCGGTTGGGGAATCGGCAGGGAACAGGAATCTGGCGGAGCTGCCGAATAGATCGCTCATGCGCACCGGTTCGATCTCGAAGGCATCCGGCGGGTATATTACGTGGATGGCGTTAAGGATGTAGGGGACGCCGTAATGGAGTGCGACGGCTGCGGTCATGGACCTGGCGATATCGAACATGTCATCCCATATCGAGGCGGAAAGGTGCCGCTCTTCAAGCGGGTATACCGGCGATGGGCAATCGTCACGGCCTTGCGCCGCTTCCAGGATGTCCTCGTAGCTCAGCAGTACCAGGGATGGGGCCGCCGCAGGCGCTACTATCTGGGTGCTGCAAAGGAAGTCCAGAACTATGTCGGCAGCTTTTACCCGCATGTCCAGGGGGATGTTGTTATCATCCTGCCGGGCTTGAAATTCCTCCAATTGCGAGGCCAGCGCCGGGTATAGGTTCCCGCCGGGCGCCAGTACGTCAACTATCCAGACGCGCAACACCGGGTTAGAGGGGGTCTCGGTCGGGATCACCCTGGTTGGGGTCGGGGTGGCCGC
>JALXEW010000043.1 GCA_027069285.1 Ardenticatenia bacterium
GGTTGGTTTCGAGACCGTGCTCGGTCCCGGCGCCTCTATCACCGGCCACCTGAGCAGTAAGTCCAGCGTCCGCCTCGATGGCAGCTTTGAGGGCACGCTGGAAGTGGGCGGCAACATACTGGTCGGCGAGGCGGGCAAGATCATAGCCGATCTCAACGCCAGGTACATAGCCATCGCCGGGGCAGTGCGTGGCAACGTCACCGGTGAGAGGGTGCGGATACTTCGCACCGGTCGGGTTTGGGGCGACATCCGTGCCCACTCGATCTCCGCAGAGGAAGGCGCCTTCATCCAGGGGCAGATGACCACCGTCCCGGAAGGCGAACCCCTGGTGCCGCCGACGCCGCAGGAGCCATTGGCCGAATCCGTCCGCCCGGAGCCGGCTGTTGAGCGTGAGCCGGAGCCGGTCGCAGAACGTGGGCCGGAGCAGCCGCAGGAAGAACCCCAGGTTTACTTTCCGGAGCCGGAAGGAGAAGGGGAACCCGGCCCGGAGCCGGTTGAATACGAGGCCGAAGCGCCGGTGGAAGCTGAATCGTATGTCGAGCCTTCTTATCAGGTAGACGATGAGGGCTACGTGACCGAAGCCGGCGACCTTTATCCCGAAGACGGAGGCGAGTTGGCCCAGCCGGAGCCGCCCTCGGACGGGGATGAGGATGAGATCGCCCCGGTCGAGGACGAGCAATCCCCGGCCCCGTAATCCACCAGCCGACGTTCGAACGATCCCGGCTTGCGCTCCACGGTTCGTATCATCTCGGCTATCTCCACGCAGACCATCGCGCCGAATGCCAGCCCATAAGCCGCCAATAGCGGCGCCAGTCCCGGCGCATGACCTATGGCCAGATACGCACCCCATGCCGCATAAACGGCCAGCGCCAACTCCCCCAATACCGTCCAATCCGCCCTGGGCGAGTATGTGCCGGCAGCCCGCACATCGCCCCATCTCCCGGCGGCTTTGAACTTCGGCGTGCGTTTGAACTCCCCCGCAGTCCCGGTCAGCGCCGATAGTACCGCCGCCGTATTACTCAGCGAGATGCCCATACCCAACAGCATCGCCGCCGCCATGTATGGGATGCGGGCGGGCCAATCGCGGTAAAGCGCCTGCTGGCTCACCAGGTACATGAGCATCGGCCCCAGCCCTCCGATGCCCAAAAACCCCAGATAATGGGGCAGTCCCCTGCCCATCAACAGCGGAACGGTCAGCAAGAGGAGCAGTAGCGCCACCGGATGGCCCAGATATTGGCTCAGGTGCAGGATCGAGGCGATGCGCTGTGGCAACGTTAGATCGGAACGCCATATAGGCCCCGCCAACTTCAGCAGGCACTGAGTCACCCCCGCAGCCCAACGGGCCTGTTGGCGCTTGTATGCCGTCAGCAGCGGCGGCACCTCCGCCGGCACCACCACATCCGGCAGATAAAGCCCGCGCCAACCATGCATCCATGCCCGGTAGCTCAGGTCAACATCCTCGGCCAGGGTATCCGACTGCCAGCCGCCGCTATCCTCTATACACTCGCGCCGCCATAGCCCAGCCGAACCGCTGAAAGTGAATAGCAGCCCACTGCGGCTGCGTCCGATCCGTTCGATCACGAACGGGGCATCCAGTATCACCGTCTGGGCGCCGGTGACAAGGGAACCGTTGCCGTTGAGGTGGCCCCATCTTGCCTGCACCAGGCCTAAACCCCGGTCGGCCACCATATACGGCACCGTGCGCCTTAAAAAGTCCTGTGGCGGCACGAAATCCGCATCGAAGATCGCCACCAGCTCCGAATCCGCAAGCCTCAATCCCTCGGCCAGCGCTCCGGCCTTGAAGCCATCCCTCCCACGTCTGTGCACGACCGATATATCCAGCCCATCGAGCCGGTGACGCTCGACAGCTGCCAGCGCGATCTGGGTGGTATCGTCCGTGGAATCGTCCAGCAGCTGTATCCTCAGCTTATCGCGGGGATAGTCCAGCGAGGCCACGGCGTCTATCAGGCGTGATACCACGTGGCGCTCGTTGTATACCGGCAGCTGCACCAATACGTCCGGCAGGTCGGCATCGCCTGTAACCGGTTCCGCCGGTACCTCACGGCGGTGGCGCCAATAGAGCGCGATCAGGATCAGAGTCGCCAGTCCGTAAACGGCCAGGAAGGCGGCGCCGCATGTATAGATGGCCGCCAGAACGGTGATGACTATCTTGTCCAAGCGGGGTTCTCTCCTAACGCCAGGGCCGCCGTGAGGTATCTTAACCCAGGTGGAGCGATGGCTGCAACCATATGACTAGAGGGGGATTGACTGGCGCCGGCGGCTTTGATAACTTAACTACATCGGTAATCTCTCACCTTTGACCGCTCGCTTTAGGCAGAGACGCCATCCTACCTGGAGCCGCCCCGATACGGTGTCTGGTTGCCGTTTCCTTACCGTTTGATCGGCTATAGTAATCAGGAGATTCAGCTATGGTCAAGCTACCATTTACTATATCGGCACTGGTCATATCGGCCATTGCCCTTGTGTTTCTCATGCTCACACCGGCCCTGCCTGCACATTCCATGCAGGTCGCGACCCCCACGCCTTCGATGGGGGGATTTGCCCTCTTCAGGGATGACTTCCAGGATGGCCTGGCGCCGGAATGGCAGATCTCTTCCGGCTGGCAACTTGTCCGGGAGGGCGATAACGTATACTTTGGCGGCGCCGGTGAGGGATTAGCGTGGGTCGCGGGCGGTGGGGGATGGGGCGATTACGTGCTCCGCGTCCCACTGAGGATAGATTACGGGACGGCTTCGCTCAGCTATCGCGCCACCGCCGACGGACGCTACATAGTCATATTCTCGCCGGATGGGATGAGCCTGGTCAAAGAATACCCGCGTGGCGAATTCACCACCCTGGCGCAGACCGTGGCTCCCCAGCAAGACTCCTGGCACTGGGTGGCAGTATGTGGCGAGGGGGGACACATCCAGGTATACGTAGATAGGGTGCTGTGGTTGGACTACACTGACCAGGCACCGCTTCTGCAGGGGACAATCGCCCTGGGTTCGGCCGAGAACTCCCAAGTCCTGGCCGGCACCGTCATGGTAACACGGCTGGCCCGACCGTTACCGGCGGTTGACCCTGCCGTCGTAGTGCCCGATGAGCCGATCCCGCTCCCTGCCGATGCCGAGCCGCCCCCGGCCATCGCCCCGGCGCCGGGCGGGGGTGAGCCTGCCGATGTGCCGGGAGCCGAGATCAGCTTCCTGGTGGAAGGGGGCGAAAGCGCCACGGTAGACCCGGGCCAGTGCGTTACCGTTCAATGGGACGTGGAACACATCATGGAAGTGTACTTCCAGGGGCAGGGCGTGACCGGCCACGAATTCCGTGACGTATGCCCGGATCAGACCACAACATACATCCTGGAAGTAGTACACGTTGATGGCTCGGTTACCGAGCACGCCGTCACCGTCTACGTCAACGAGGGGAGTGCGCCTGCCGCCGGGATGCCAGACCTGGTATTCGAGAGCATATCGGTCTTGCCCTCGGTGCCAACCGTGCCGGGGATAGTAATGGTCGCCCTGACCGTCAGGAACCTCGGAGATGCGGATGCCGGCGCCTTCACCGTGCGTTGGTATCCTCACGCCAGGTCATCCGAGGTCGGATGCAGCATGGATGTTGCCGGGATTCCGGCTCAGGGTGCAGTGGCCCTGAATTGCTCCTACGAGTACCCATCCCACGGCAACATGCATTGGCTTGCCGTCGTTGACGCCGATGGTGACGTGGCCGAATCCGACGAAGGCAATAACGAGACTCGAGGTGAGGTGCTTATAGAGCAGCAGTAGTCATCAGACGGATCGCGGGCGTTGGCGGAGAGATTTGACTTCGAGCGGTGGCCGGGTGATTTTGAGGTCACCGCTCGGACGTTTCCCAGTCCGGATCACGGGATCACAGTTCCCCGCGCAGGTGGTCGAACAAGGCCCGTGCGGCGCCAATGACACCGGCGTTCAACTTGAGGGCAGCCGGGACTATGCGGATATGTTCGAAAGGCACCATACCGCTGCGTGCACGTATAGTCTCCATCATACCGGGCGCCAGCAGTGACCAGCTTTGCATCACGCCCCCGCCCATCACCACCACATCCGGCGCCAGGATGTTGAGCAGATTGGCGACCCCGGTGCCCAGGTAGAAGGCCGTCCGTCGCATTATCTCACCGGCAACGGGGTCTCCGCGACCGGCGGCATCGGCTACCAACTTGGCGGTGATCTTCTCCCGGTTTCCGCCTGCCATCGCCAGCAGCAGACTTCCCTCCTGGGCCGCCTCGGCGGCAGCCCTGGCGATGGCCGGCGCCGCAGCCAACATCTCCCAGCAGCCCCTCGCGCCGCAATAGCATTTCGGCCCGTTGATGTCTATCACGTGGTGGCCGATCTCGCCTGCGGTCAGGCCCACTCCCCTATATAGATGCCCATTCGCTATTATCCCGCCGCCGATCCCGGTTCCCACCGTGATATAGAGCATATTGCGGGTGCCCTTTCCCGCGCCCACCCAATGCTCACCCAATGCCGCCACATCGCAGTCGTTCAGCAGCACTACCGGTAGCCCGAATCGATTCGAGACGGCCTCTACCAGTGGCACATCGTCCCATGTGGGGAGCGTGTAGGGGTTGATCACGCGGCCTCGCTCCAGGTCCAACGGGCCGGTGCATCCGATCCCTATGCCGGCCACATCCCCCGATGGGATTTCCGCATCCGATTCGGCCCTTTCCACCAACTCGCATATCCGGCGGATGCCGTTTTCAGGGCCGCGCTCGGCCTCGGTTGGCGTGCTCAGGCGGGATAGCACCCGTCCGTCCTCGGCGACGACTGCCGCCACGATATTCGTGCCGCCGATGTCTACCCCAATGGCGTACTGCTGCGCCATCGCGCTAACCCTTGATCGCCCCTGCGGTCAGGCCCTGGACTATGTAGCGTTGGAAGATCAGGGCCAGGATCACCGGTGGTATGGCAGCCAGCACGCCCCCGGTTGCCTGGGCCGAAAAGTCGATCGCGTGGCGGCCCGTGAACTCGGCGATTGCAACCGGCACAGTCTTCGCATCGGGCGTACTGGTGAAAAGCAGCGCGAAGAAAAATTCGTCCCATGCAAGCAGGAAGGCGAAGACGCCCGTTGCCACCAGGCCCGGTCTCGAAACCGGGATGATCACCCGCCAAAGTGCCCCCAGTCTGGAACAACCGTCCACCCTGGCCGCGTCTTCCAGCTCCATAGGTATGCTTTGGAAGAAGCTGGTCATTATCCATATCACGAACGGCAGGGTAAAGCTCAGGTAGACCAGGATCAATGCCGTGCGCGTGTTGAGCAACCCGGCGCCCCTGAGTACCACGTATAGGGGTATCACTATCGAGATGGCCGGCAGCATCCGGAGGCTGACGAATGCCAGCAGAGCGCTCCGCCTGAACCGGAACCGCAGCCTCGCGAAGGCATAGGCGGCCAGCGAGCCGACTATCAGGCTCACAAGGGTGACCGTGCCGGATACGATGATGCTATTGGTAAGCGCGTAACGGAAGTTCCTGGCGGTTCGGGAAGTGGTCTCGGTTGGCGCCAGGATGTCCAGGTAGTTCTGCAAAGTAGGCTCGTGTGGCCACCAATGCGGCGGCACGCTCAACAGCTCGGCGCGGGTTGAGATGCTGGAGATGAAAAGCCACGCCAAAGGGGCGAAAATCAAGAGCAACAGGATCAACATGCAGAAGTACAGGAAAGCACGCCAGATGAAATTCTTAGCTTTATCGCTCATCGCCCACTCCCGTTCAGACCGCCACGTCCTCGGTATAAAGCACCTTGACGTACAGCAGGGCGAGCAGGAATATGAAGGCCGACACTATAAACGAGAGGGCCGACCCGCGCCCCAGGTGCAGATAGCTGAACGTCTCCTGGTAAGTCAGGTACGATATGACCATTGTGCCGTTAACCGGTCCCCCGCGCGTCATAATATAGATTATGTCGAAGACCCTGAACGCCTCGACCGTGCGGATCACCAGCACAACCAATATGGCCGGTCGGAGGAGTGGCAATGTGATGCGTGTGAAACGTTGCCAGCCGTTTGCGCCGTCTATACTGGCCGCATCGTAAAGCTCAACTGGCAGCGAGACCAATGCCGCCGATATGATCAAGACCACGAACGGGGCACTATGCCACACATCGGCCAATATGACCAGGTTCATTGCCCGATGCGGCTCTACCAGCCAGGCGATGTATTTATCTATCAATCCCAATTGCAACAGCAGCCCGTTGAGGGCACCGTAGTCGGCGTTATATATCCAGCGCCAGATGGCGCCGTTGACTATAGTCGGCACCGCCCAGGGGATGATGACGGCGGTTCGCAGGAACCTCCACCCTTTGAGCTTGGCCGAGATCAGCATCGCTATCGCGATTCCCAGCACCAGTTCGATCCCGACCGAGACGAACGTGAAATAGAACGTCCGCCCGATCGTTTCCCAGAACATACGGTTGCCCAGGAAGTGGATGTAGTGCTGGAAGCCCACAAAGTCCTGTCGTTGCGGTCTGGCCAGGTTACTTTCGTGCAGGCTCATCACGAAGGTATTCGCCAGGGGCCAGAGTATGAGTCCCAGTGTGAGGATCACGCTGGGCAGTATCAGGATCAAGGCGAAGGCTCCCTCGTTCATCTCCAGGTTGCCCAGCCTGCGGATGTAATCTGACAGGCGCCGACCGTTCGGCGCCATCTTATCGAATCCTGTCACTGATTTCGATACGTTTGCCATGTCATCTCGTCGATAGGTGTGGAACATGCCCCCTCGTAGCGGGTCAGATGATAACACAATTCGGGGGCGGGTTCCACAAAGCCCGCCCCCAGGGCCAAATCGACAGATAGTGGCCTAGTCCTCGTATTCCGCTGCGACCTCCAGGATCTGCTCCACGGCGTTATCCAGTGCCTCCTGTGGGGTGGCCGCGTGGGTCAGTGCCTCCTGGATGGCGACCTGGATGATGCGCGAGGCCTCGTTGTAGTACGGGACCTTGGGGCGCACGTGCGACCACGGGAACTGCTCGGCGAACATCGGCACGGTCACCGGGTTCAGCGCGATCAAGTCCTCACTTTCGAACGCATCCTCCCAGATCGGCAGCTGGTGTGCCGAGTACTCGATCTGGATCGGCTCGCTGGTGAGGAACTCGATGAAGGCCCAGGCCTCATCGGGGTGCTCGGAGCCGGCGGTGACCGAATAGCCCATCGAGCCGTCGATGGTAGCGCTGAGGATTCCCTCCTCCAGGGCCGACTCGAAAACGGGCATCAGCGCCATGCCGACCTCGCCCACCACCTGCGATTCCTCCGGGTCCTGGGTCAGGTCGTACATGTAGACCCAGTTGGTGGCGAATGCTGCCTGGCCCTGCGAGAAGACATTGCGCACATCTTCCTCGGCAGAGGTGATGGATGCCGGGTTGACCAGGCCCTCGTCTATCATGCGGACCATCCACTCCAGCACCTCGACGCCCTCCGGGCTGTTGAATACCGGCTGGTTGTTCTCATCGAAGAACTCGGCGTTATTACCGTAGAGCAGCGTTACGAAGTCGCAGATCACCGCCTCGATCTGTGCCCAAGACCAGATCATCGGGTACTCGACCAGGCCCATTTCCTTCATAACGCGGGACATCTCTTCTACCTCTTCCCACGTCCTGGGCGGCTCCTCGAACCCGGCCTCCTCCAGCAGGCGGGTGTTATAGAAGAAGTACTTCTGATCCAGTAACCACGGCATACCGTAGACACGGCCATTCACCGTGGTGATGTCCCAGGCGGCCTCGAAGATGCCCTCGCGCATCTCATCGGTGATGCGGTCGGTCACATCCAGCAGCCACCCGGCATCTACGAACTCGGCGTACCAGATGTCGTCCACCAGCACCACGTCGAATGCGGGCGGCTCGCTGGAGATCGAGGTGACCAGCAGGTCGTGCAGGCCGTCGTAGAGCACGTATGATGTCTCCACCCGCACGCCGGGGTTCTGTTCCTCGAATAGCCGGGCGATCTCGTCCAGCTCCTCCGGCGTCATACCGGCCTGATCCATGCCGACCACGTTGATCACTATCTCGTCCTGGGCCGAGGCCGGTACCCCAAGCGATAGCACGCTCAGCATCATTATGGCGGTCAGAATCCCCAGTATCCGCTTGGTTTTCATTGCGCTCCCTCCGTAAAATTTTGAGATTTGGGCCGGGCTAGTCGGCCCCATCCGCGTTAAATTCGGCGAAACCGACGGAAACTCCTATCGGGACCTCCTTTCGTTCACTCGACGGTAGTGACTTTTTGGATGTAGCGGAACTTACCCACTTCCAGTCCGAGACGCGCCGCCAGATCGGCTGCGAAGATATGGATCGGCACGATCTCGGCAACCGGCAATGCCCATTCATCGTCAAGGGGGACATCCAGCGTCAACGCTCCGTCTACCGGC
>JALXEW010000044.1 GCA_027069285.1 Ardenticatenia bacterium
CGGCGGTACAGGTAGACTCGGCAATATGGGTGCAGCCGGGGATCATCACCGCTATAGCAGCCGACCTGGGCGGTCTGGAGCAGACCCGCGTCGCCGGCGCATGGCCGGATGAGATTTAGGAGACGATAAGGGCACGGGAAAAACCGGGCTTACGCCCTGAGCCTGGCCCGATGGCCGGCCACACGTTACAATCTATCAAATGAGGTTGGTTCTGGGGGGGAGAATGGCCGGAGTCGTTTGCAATAAATGCGGTTTTCTGAATCCACCGGGAGCCATATTCTGCCAGCAGTGCGGGGAATTGCTTCCCCTGGCAGCCGATGCCGGAGATGAGGCACTCGGCCCAACTATGCCGGATTATCAGCCCGGCCCAACTATGCCGGATTCGCCACCCGGCCTCGACGGCGAGACGGTGGAGATGGAAGCCCCACCGATGGATCTCACCAGGCCGGCAGCCGGGGCCGGAATTCCACCGATAGGCGAGGAGACCATCGTCGCCCAACCGGCGCCCACCCAGATCGCGAGGGGCTACCCAAGATCGGCACAACCACCCACCTCATCGCTATGGCGCACGCCGTGGCCGTACCTGATCATACTGCTGGCGTTGCTGGCAGTGGTGCTATGCGGGATGGCAATCTTCGTGGTCACAAGCGAGCCGACAGCACTCTCCGGCCTGATCCCCGGATTCGGCGGCCCCACGCAGACGCCTGTCGTGGCGGTGCTCACGCCCGCAATGAGCGAGCCGACTTCGGAGCCACCCACCGGGCCGACATCCGCACCGCAGACCCCAGCCGATACGCCACCCTACATGGTGATCCCCACCAGTACGCCGCTCGGCGGCGCCCCGCCAGAAGGGCCTGCCACCGCGCCACCATCCGGCCCTACGCCGACTTATACCTTCACGCCGCCGCCGACTCTCACTCCCTCACCTACCACAGCACCGGCAGCAAGCCTGACGCCGACCCCGTTCTCATGCCCCGGCGCGCCGGAGCCTCGCCTGGAGGTTGGCGGGCGAGGGCGGGTGACTTTCACCAGCGGGCTACCGGTAAGGATCAGGGCAACCCCCGGCCTGGGAGGGGCATTTGTCGCCAATATGGCCGAGGGAACCGAGTTCGACGTAATCGGCGGACCGGAATGCGCCGACGGATTCGTATGGTGGCAGGTGCGCACCCCAACCGGGATCACCGGCTGGAGCGCCGAGGGCGATCCCGGCGAGTATTACCTGGAACCGTGGCCGTGATAAGGCCCAGTAGACCGTACCACACGGCCAGGGCGGTAAGGTACGGGATGCCACCGATGCCCGGCAGGCAATCGGAAAACCCGGACGAGGCCACGACTTATGAGGACAAGCGTCCTATCCAAAGTCGCCAACTACGTCCAAAGGCACGATATGCTCCCATCCGGGACGCAAGTTGTCGTTGGAGTCTCCGGCGGGCCGGATTCGCTATGCCTGCTGCACGTGCTGTGGCGGTTGCGCGATGAGCTGGGGATCGGGCTACACGTGGCAACCCTGGACCACGGACTGCGCCCCGAATCCGCCGACGAGGTGAGATTCGTGGCGGATTTCGCCCAAAAGCTCGGCCTGCCGGTCACAACCGGACGGCGTGACGTGACGGCCCTGGCGACCGAACGCAAACTCGGCCTGGAAGAGGCAGCCCGCCAGGCACGATACGCCTTCCTGGCAGAGGTCGCATTCGAGACCGGCGCCACGCATATCGCCGTAGGCCACAATGCCGACGATCAGGTGGAAACCGTGCTGATGCATTTCCTGCGCGGGGCCGGGTTAGCCGGTCTACGCGGGATGCTGCCCGTTACCCCGCTGGGCGAATATCATCTGCCAGAGCCACTCAAGCGCCCACTGACACTGGTACGGCCATTGCTGAATATCCCCCGCCGCGAGATAGAGGCATACTGCCGCGAGCAAGGCCTTAAGCCGCGATTCGACCGCTCGAACCTGGATACCACCTTCTTCCGCAACCGGCTCCGCCACGAGGTGATCCCGCTACTGGAAGGGATCAGCCCCAGGCTGCGGGAGCGAGTGCTTAATATGGCCGATGTGCTGGCGGCGGACTACGAGGTACTGCGGGAGCAGCTCAACTCCGCCTGGGAGCGCGTGGTCAGGGACGAGAGCGCCGGACAGGTGATCATCGGGCGGGGGGAGTGGCTCAAGCTGCCGCTGAGCTTACAGCGGGCGGTGATCAGGCGGGCCGTGTGGCAATTGCGCGGGAATCTGCGAGATGTGAGCTTCCTGCATGTGGATTCGGCGGTATGGGTGGGCCGCGATGGAAAGACCGGCTCGCAGGCAACTTTGCCCGCCGGGCTGATATTGCGCGTGGAGTACGACTCGCTGATCGTGGCACCGGCGGGCGAGATGCCGGCACCGCCGGATTGGCCACTCCTGTGGGGTGCCGAGCCGTTAACGGTTCCGGATGAGGGAGTCTTGCCGCTGCCGGGAAGCGATTGGGTGCTGGTGACCGAGCGGACGGGCGCCCCACTAACTGCTGACGTGCTGACCGATCCGTGGACAGCGGCGCTAAACATCCCGCGCGGGGCGGAGATGATCCTGCGAGGCAGGCGTCCCGGCGACAGGTTCGCGCCACAGGGCATGGGCGGACATCATCAGAAGGTATCCGACTTTATGATCAACGCGAAGATACCGGCCTGGCTACGGGATCACATCCCGCTCCTGGTCGTTAACGGCGAGATAGCCTGGGTGGCCGGATTCCGGGTCGGGGAACACTTCACCATCACAGGCCGGGCAGAGGATTACCTCCTGGCCAGATTCATCGGCTCAGCTCGTTGATCTCGCTCCGCGTGACCTCGGCCACCCTGGTTTCGGAGCCGTTCCTCAGGTATCCCTGATACTCCTGGCCGGGGATGCCTTCCACCATCCAGCCGGAAAGCACAAACGGCACGTGCGGCACCAACGGGCTGCACGCATAACAATCTGCCGGTATCCACTCACCGTTATAGCGGCGGGCTATGTGGAGATGGGTGCCGGTGGAAACCCCGCCCTCGCATGAGGGTCTTCCCAGCGGATCGCCGGTGTTGACCACGGTTCCGGGAGCGACCTTGCCGTCGCTTGCCAGGTGCAGGTAGAAGACGCTCCATCCGGTGCCGGCGTAACCGTCCATATCCAGATCGAGCACGAGGAATCCCGGCCCGGCATCGGCGATCACGCCCGGCGCGACGGCCCTGGCCCAATACTCGGATACGTAGCACCCCATCTGCTCATCCGGCGGGGCAAAGTCTATCGCGGCCCAACCGCTGCCACGTCCCCATCCGCCATGTGGGCCGCCGGTGTAGTACCAGGCCTCGCCGGGCGCCCAGGGAAGCTCCATCGGCGGCTGGCTCAGATCGGGCGGGAGTAATGGCTCGTGTGCATATGTGAACGGGTCACCGAACAGATCGACAAACGTGGCGTAAAACCCCTCCTGGCCGGATTCGGTCAGCCAGTCGCGAAAGCTCAAGGTCTGGGCAAGGAAGTACTGTATCGCAGCCGTGCCCGCGTTGATCGATGGGGAAAGCGCGACCCTTGTGCCATCCCGCAAGCTCACGACAGATAGGCCCCGGTAGCGCCACCCATAGTAGCCGGCGTTGAGGTTATTCGCGGCCCACTCCAGTTGACGATACAGGCCGGAGTAATTGGCGTTGATCAGGCCCAGTGGGTAGTTACGTGCCGCGTCCGGCGGGAACGGGTTCGAGAGCCACTCGCCGCGATACTCCAGCAGCGCCAGTAACAACCTGGGGCTTACCCCGTACTGCCGGGCGATCAGGCCAACCACGTCGGCGCCGGAGAGTAACTCCCCGTCCACTTCCTCAACGTAGGACGCCAGGAAGCCGGATTGCCGCCGCACATAGGCACCCACGTCAAAGCCCTGAAGACGCGGGCCGTATACAAGCTCGCTATCGGGGATGACCTTAAAATCCGGCCCGGTACGCTCCGGCTGACCCGGCAATATCAACGTCTGCCCGGCTGAAAGCACATCGCCATCGGCCAGGCCGTTCAGCTCCATGATCTCATCAACGGTTACACCGTAGACCTCGGCGATCAGGCTCAGGGTATCGCCGGGCTGCACAACGTAAGTCTCCGGCGCGGCGACGGTAGCCGGCCTTGTGGGATCGGGAGTGGGGATCATCAGGGTGGCCGCCGGCCTGATCGGCTCACCAGGGGCCTCAAACGGGGGCGCAGGCGTAGCGGTGAATACGAAAACCGGCTGCTGGCTCACCTGGCGACTGCAAGCCAGTATGGAGACAATGACCATCGCCACCGGAAGCCAGAAGCGCCAATATCCCCTCAAAGCAGCTCAACACTCCCAAAGAACAGGTCTACTCCCCGGCCCCCTCGCCGAGTTCGGACTCGCTCCAGGAGACGACCTGATATGTCTCGACTTCTATATCGGGGTCGCGCCAGGCACCTTTATGCAGGCCCATCTTCTGGCTGAGCATCTCCAGGAAGCGCACCGGCTCCGGGATGGTTTCCCATACTTGAGGCAGGAATGTCGCGCGATAGTAGATGCCCTTCCGCAATGTCACCCCGTCAATCCCCGGGCGAAGTTTTCGTATCAGGTCTTCGGGATCGTCGTATTCGAGCCTGCGCGATGGGGTCAGCACCGAGATCTCTATATCCAAATCCGGCACCTCGCTCGCGCGCACAGGGGGAAAGCGCGGGTCACGGAACGCGGTCTGCACTGCGGTTTCGGCCACTTCGATCACCAACGGGCGCGTGGCAACCAGGCTGCCGGTGCAGCCACGCAACAGGCCGTTTTTATGCAATGTCACAAAGCAGGCCGCGTCCCTGCGGAGGTTAGGCGGGTACTCTTCCAGGTTGATCTTGGGTAATTCCTCCCCTCTGGTAGCCGCCGAAATCGCCTGACGCGCTATCCGCAAAAGCTCCCTTTTCTCCTCTTCCGTGAACTCGAACGTCGGCGTGGTATCCATCTCCACTCACTCCGAACTCCGCGTAAGCCACTGTATCACCCTCACCTTCCGGTTCATCTTAGCCTGTAGAGTCGGCGGTGTCAACGCGCCAGGATAGGGGGACGACCGCCCAGGCAGGCTAAAGCGGCAGGTAGTCAAACGGGTTGACTGGCACGTTGTTGAACCGCAGCTCAAAATGCAGGTGCGGCCCGGATGAACGCCCGGTAGTGCCCATAGCGCCGATCACCTGTCCCGCCGATACCTGCTGTCCGCAGCCCACGTATATCGCGCTCAGGTGAGCATAGTACGATGTCCAGGCCGGGGTATGGCTTAGCACTATGAAGTTGCCGTAGCCCCAGGTGCTCCACCCCGCATAGATCACCACGCCGTTATCTGCCGCGCGGACGGGCATTCCCTCCTCGCCCGCCAGGTCAACTCCTGGGTGCCAGGGATAAAACCCCTGCGTTATACGGTAGCTATCCACCGGCAATTGGAAAGCCCCGGTGCCGCTACGCCCAAACGGGATCGGGCCGCAGTTGCCCGGTTCCCCCGGAGCGAAGTTTATCGTGTTTGGCGGTGGAGGGGGCGGCGCCTCGCCTGCTTCTCCGGATGTGGAAGGCGCCGGCGCAGATGAGGAACTCACATGCACGACCGGGTTCCACGTCCAATCGGCGTAATCGCTCACGCCGCCGGGGACGACGACCCGCATCCCATCCTCAAGCTCGGTATCCGGACTCGCGTCCTGCAGATCGTTGAACTCCGAGTCTATGATGTCATAGGGATCAACCCCGTACATGTCGGCGATCTCCTGTACGGTCTGGCTGCCGACAACGGTATGATATACCCCGTCAACCGGCAGTATATTCAGCTCGACGCCGACTCTCAGCATGTGCACATCGTGCTGCAATTCCTCGCGATTGGCCCAAAAGATGCTATCGGGGCTGAGTCCGAATCGCTCGGCTATCGAGAAGACCGTATCGCCCTCTTGAACCGTGTAGCGGATCACGCCGTCACGAGGCCTGGGCGGCGCTATGGTAAACGGCCCGGACTCGCGATGTAATGTCCGTTCGTATTCCTCGAACATCGGCGGTAATCCGAGCAGGCGCGATAGCACCCCCGCATCCGGTGTCGGAAGCCTGGGCACCGGATCGACATAGGATATACTCACCGCAGGCACATCAACAGCTGCCGGGGCCATGCCATAACCGGTTCCGCCACCCGGTGCCCACACCAGCCATGCCGCGATCAGGCTGATGATGAGTGCCACGCCCAGCACGCCGATCTCCCGCCACCAACCACCCAGATGCGACGACGAACGGTTTCCTCTGGCCGTTTCTGACATACCTCACCTCCCCGCACATCGTACCTCATAAACCCGCCATTTGCAGCCCGGATGGCATACGTTTTCCATATAGAAATCGGGCAACGGGCGCTTTGTCGCCACGTAGCCGATCTATGCGCCCGCTGCGGAGACAATGGCTCCACCGATGAGGCTGCGATAAAATTGGAGGCGTTGTGGCAAGCATGTTGTGCGATAATTCGGAAACGGCGGAGAAGCGGAAATGAGCAAGATGCAACGCATAATGATCGTGGACGATCACGAAGTCGTCCGATTGGGGCTGAAGACTTTACTCGATCACCAGCCGCACTTCGAGGTGGTCGCCGAGGCAAGCACCGCCAAAGAAGCCATCGAGAAGGCGGAGATATACCGCCCTGACGTGATCCTGATGGACATACGACTGCCGGGAGCTAGCGGCATAGATGCCTGCCAGGCGATCAAGCAAAAGCATCCGGAAATCAAAGTGATCATCCTCACGTCATACGAGGAGGATGAAGTGCTCTTTGCCGCCATCCGGGCCGGGGCGGAAACTTATCTGCTAAAGCAGATCGACGGCAATAGCCTGATCCAGGCAATCGAGGCGGTCGGCAGAGGCGAGGCGCTGCTAGACCCAAGCGTGACCAAGCGCATCCTGGAAGAGGTGCGCCGCGCCAAACGCGAGGAGGAGGCAGCCGCTTTCGCCGATCTGACCACACAGGAGATGCTGGTACTGAACCTGGTCTCCGAAGGCAAGACTAACCGTGAGATCGCCCATGAGCTTTATCTGGGTGAGGGAACCGTCCGCAATTACGTGAGCAATATCCTGAGCAAGCTCGGTGTCAGCAATCGGGCAGAGGCAGCCGCTTATGCCGTGCGGCATCGGCTGAAGAATTACCTGTAAGGTAGGCTCACGGCATGTAAAGCAAACGGGCGGGCACGCTTGAGCAGCACCCGCCCGAACATCCGCCCGATCAGTGCAGGATGTCGGTCGGTTTCGGATGGTCTGACCATATGCTGCGGGCCTCCTCCACGCTCAGCGCCATCAGCCAGTCCTGTATGTACTGGCGCAACGCCTGAACCAGGCGGATGTCGTTGTTCAGCTGTGCCATCAGCTCGGTTGAGGCGGAGATGGTTTTGCGCAGTATGATCTCCTCGGCATCGGATAACTCTGCCCCGTGACGACGCATGTACTCCAAAACGCCATCGGCCTCAACGTAAACGTACTCTTGCGGCGCCTCCGGCATATAAGGCGATACGTCCACGCCAAATCCATCCATCAAGGCTTTCACGATGCTTTCCCGCACGTCAGACCTGTACTCGAAGAGGGATGTGAGCCTGGTGCGCAAATCGCTCAGCAACGCCCGCAACAAATCCAGCCTGGGAGGGCGATGGGCGATCTGCTGCTCCAGGAATCGCCGTATCTCGTGGTCATCACCCTCGGTCAGGCACTGGTCGAGCAGCTCGACTGCCTCGGAGTGCAGGTAAGCCTGCTCGGCCAGGCCGAACAGCTCACGAGCGAGCTCGTCCATTGCACGCCTCCTGACGGTCACCCGGTCGCGGTGATAATCACCGATCGGGGCTGCTCATCCTGGCAGCCTGGCCGATCCAGTCCTGGCGGCGGATCACGCTTTCGGCCACGCCCAGTTTGGCAGCCAGGGATTCGGGGTCTTCTTGGGCAAGTTGAGCAAAGGTGGTGATCCCGATCTCGTTGAGCGCCCGCGCGTATTTGGGGCCGATCCCCTTGATGGCGGTCAGGTCATCGGGTTCGGCAGCCTTAAATGGCGGGGTTTCGGGCCGCTCGGCTTCGACCGGGGCGCTGGATGGGACCTCGGCACCGGCAGCATCCTCCGCCGGTTCGACCGGTCGCACCGGGATGCGGATCGGCGCCGGCGCCCGGCGTTCCCGTTCCCTATCAACCAGCAATTTCGTTACCAGCAAACCAAGACCACTACCCAATAATATGGCTGCCAGTCTACGCAACACCTTCATCTCCCTAGCCTCACATTTCCCAACCGGTCTACGGGAGATTGTAGTCTCTAATTCCCCCTATGCCAAATACGAGAACCCGCCCCGCATACCGGCCCCCGGCTTCGCGACTCGCCATAGGGGCGCCGCACCGGTAGAATTGCATTGGGCAGGCTT
>JALXEW010000045.1:0-13387 GCA_027069285.1 Ardenticatenia bacterium
TTGGTCACGTCGCATGACGTCGATAGGCAGTCTGCACGGAAGTTCGCCGCCTCGGCAGGTTTCAATCCCCTGATCGGGATTCCCATTCTTCAAGCCAAATTTGGAATCCCGATCAGGGGATTACAGCTCATGTTTCAATCCCCTGATCGGGATTCCCATTCTTCAAGCTCGGCGCAGTGAGGCCCCAGCCGCCCACCTGCTCAGGGTTTCAATCCCCTGATCGGGATTCCCATTCTTCAAGCCGTTCTAGTAGTGCGTGTGTGACTCGACTATGCGCCACGTTTCAATCCCCTGATCGGGATTCCCATTCTTCAAGCTTATTCCCAAAGAGGAGACCCTGGAGATCACCTTCGCGTTTCAATCCCCTGATCGGGATTCCCATTCTTCAAGCCCCTTCCGGGTGAGGGGGGCGAACTCTGCTGATGCAGTTTCAATCCCCTGATCGGGATTCCCATTCTTCAAGCGACTCGGACGGATATGATGCGAGCGCTCATGTTGTAGTTTCAATCCCCTGATCGGGATTCCCATTCTTCAAGCTGCTCTCGCACCGGTGAACCAACCTCCCCACCGGCGCAGAGATAGGCCCCATAATTATACCACCGTTTCCCCACCCACACCCATATCGAGCGGCGAGGGCAACTGATACCCACCACCTCCCGATCGCGCGCGAGCGCCCCCAGGGAGAACCGGCTCCCTCTGCCCGCTCGGACTTGAGACCACAGGCGAAACCCAGGCGATACCCACATATATGCAGGTGCCCCATCGAAATACCCATACATATACACATCCTGATATGGTGCCCAGGGCGCGAGCGGCCAGGCTCAGAACAAGCCCCGCTTCGCCGCTCGAGTCCGCATTCCACAAAATAAAAACCCGGCCTGCCAGGCGCGAAAGCCCTCACACGATAAAAATCGTCTCCTCCTTCGGTGCCTCCGAACCAATCGTCACCACCTTTGCCTCGCAGGCAGAGCAAATGTGATAAAAGCGCACACTATCCTCGTCCGGCTCCAGCAAATCATCCAACTTACCCCTCAAAGCCACCAGTTCCTTATCAGTCAGATAGCACTCAAACAGACTATACTGAGTCCACTTTCCAAACCCGCTCAAAGTTTTATGAACCTTCGTGCGCCGCCGATCGTCAGATATATCATAAGCGATCACATAAAGCGTCCTCTCCGGCTTCCCATTACTCATAAACTCACCTTGTCGCGAACGGCCTATATCCCTTTATATCCCCAACCAGCCACTTGGCGACCAGCCGAACCTCCAACTCCAAACACCTCCGATAAGTTGCCCCATACTCAAACACCGGATGACGCACCTCGGTATCCAGGCGCTCCTCAAACTTGGTCAAAAACGTCCGCCGCCCCCTATCCGTCAGGCGCCACGCCCCAAACTCCTCGATGAAATCCCTCTGAGTTAACATACCATTATTCAGCAACGTCAACACCACCGAATCAACCACCAAAGGCCTGAACACCTCCATCACATCCAACGCCAATGCCGGCTTGCCATATTGCGATGAGTGCAGGAACCCCACGTAAGGGTCAAGACCCACCACATTCACCGCCGACATCACCTGATTCAACAGCAGCACGTACCCGTACGAGAGCAGAGCATTAACCGGATCGCGCGGTGGGCGACGGTAACGGCGCTTGAACTGCCAATCGCCCTTCAACAACCTACCAAATACACCGAAATAAAACGCCGTCCCCGCCCCCTCCAGGCCCAACAGCGTCCCATGCGCAGTACCGGATTGAGGGCGTGACGGATCCGGCGGCAACGTAGCCATCTCAGGCCGGAGAGCCTCCACCTGATCCACCACCCCCTTAATAGCCTTCGCCGCCCGCTCGATCTCCGGGTCCTTCCGTTTCCGGTTCGCCCGCATCAGCATCGCCCGCATATTACCCAACTTGCCCCGGACAAACCCCTTCGCCAGTGCCAGGCGCCTGACCGGATCGTTATGCACCCGATGCTGCTCCAGGCGTATCAAGCTATTCTTACCAAAAGGTGGCGCCAGCCGGCCACGAAACATCCCATAATACGAACAGAAACACACATCCGCACGTTGCTCAAGCAGCGCCATCAGCGCCGGAGTCGTCAACGTCACATCCCCATAAACCACCACCTGCGTCACCTTAAAAAGTGGTATCCTGACCTTACGCTTCTCAGTCCCCCTCTTCTCATCGGCAGGGATATGCACCACCAGCGTATCCCCATCCTTCCTGACCACCGAATGCGGCTCGGTCAGATAAAGCGTCGCCATCCCATCCTCCCACGTCTGAAGCTGGGGCATCAGCCAGACCCCTCATCCATCTCCAGAAGTCTCAGTACCTCACGGGGCATACAAATCCCCTCCAGTGAGCAATCACGGCATTTAGCACGCCTCTTGAGCGGCTGGGGTATCTCGCCGGACGCCAATATCTCAAAAGCCCGCCTGATGGCGGCCTCGGTCTTCGCGCGCAACTCGTCGGTGATCTTAACCGTCTCCCGCCGCCTGGAACCCCAGTAGAATATCTGACCATAGTCAACTTTCTCGCCGGTGCGCTCCTCCAAACACATCGCCTGGGCGCACACCTGGATATGATCGTTAAGCCACCTCCCCATTCGCCCATGCTTGAACTCCACCGGCACCAACTCCCCGGCCCGCTCCTCCACGAAATCGGCAAAACCCGACACCCTGAGCCTATCTGACCACACATAAACCCGCCGGTGTATCAGAGTATCACCATCCCGCTCCACCCCAGGCGTATTCGCACGCCTATGCAACAAGCGTCCCTCTAGCAACGGTGCATTCACTTCTTCAGCGCCCAATACGTAGTAAAGCCAGAAACATCTCTCACAATACTCCAACTCATTCAACATGGAGATAGGGATATAATCCGGCTCATCCCCGGCTGGAAACACCAATTCTTCCATCAATCACCCTCCTACACTGTCCCATCCCCATCGAAGTCTTCATCCCAACTCCAGCATAGAACGCGAAGTCCGCCAAAGCATTAATTTGGGATTTGACTCTATCGTCATCCCCCATCAGACCAAACGTCACGCGCCCCACGAATCCCACTTGAGGCGACTTGTGAAACTGCAACATCATAGTCTTCAGCCAGTGCACACGCTTGACGATCGCATTGTCCTCCAGATAAGCCCTCAAGGCCTCGCGATCCACATGGAAATCGGGTGGCGCAAGGGCGTTCCACGCCCGCGCCAGGTTATTGAAAACCAACGCCGGGATAGGCAACACCACAGTCATCCTGCCCCACGGCTTATCTCCAAAGGAGAAAGCCGTCGGCGTGACAAAGCTCAGCGTAACTTCGGGGAGCGGCTCCGCAGTACTGATCAGCTCCCCCCAGGTGGTATATCCAGACCACGGGTGCGAATTGGGCATATTCAGCACCTCCCGCACAAGCAACTCAGCCTGGCCCAAACGGATCGTAGGGCGGACCTCACGCATAAAATGCAGCATAAAGCGGTCGTGGATAATCGGGTGCAATATAGTAAATCGCAGCCAATACTCACGGGCTGGCGACAAATGTACCCGCCCATCACGTGGTCTGGACACCCCGTGCAGAGGTGACACCGTGAAAGGCCTGAGCGGAATATTGGGTGTATGGAGGGCAGAGGCCAATATCGGGTCTATCTCGCGGAGAGTGCTCAAGAACGCCGCATGGGCCTGGTGGCCCACGGTTGCCCGTATAAACACCTCTTCAGTCGGCGATAGCTTAAGCACGACTGAATGTAACTTATCTGATCCGGGATCCGACGTCATGTAGGCCTCCTGGATAGGACTACAAAATTATAGCCTTGGCCTCAGCTCGGCTCTTAGAGACGAAGTACCACCGCATCTCGGCTTCCGCTATAAAAGCCGACGTGCCAAGGAAGGCCAGGTACTCATCACTACTCCCATCCCCAAAATAAACTTCCATTCTCCGTGGCCAGATCGGAGTTCCCTTCACCCTGCTTAGCGCTACATAGTCCTCACTTGCCGAGATCAACAGAACCGGGATCAGTTTGCTTCTCATCACCCTCTGGACCTGAAACGGAACGGCACCCGTCACCACATCCCCACCACGCTCTCTCAAAGCCACCCCAATGCCCCTTAGTGCTACCACCTTACGGAACCACTTGCTCTCGAATTGCTCCTGTTCCTCACCAGTCGAGTAAGTAAGCATGACTGATAACTTCTTATCACGGTGTCCCTTAATTACAGTGTACAAATCAGCTTTTGGCAGATGCACTCCCTCCCTCTTACAAATCTCGGCGAAGTACTCCTTATCCACAACATGGGTCTTGTAATAGCTTATGAGATGAAGTACATCATAAACGTTAATACGCTGGCTCGAAAGCAGACCGTTTGGATCATAAAATGCCGCTCTGGGTCCATTATACGAATCGCGAAAACTGAACAGGGAATCGAGCAAGGCAACCTGCCCTTCCACAAAATCGATCAGCTCATCCCTACTATTTTCCCATACCACCCTTACATACTGCTCCACCTCCGAAACATCCGGCCTCCCGCAAGCAGGTTCCCGCCACTCGAGCCAATCGGCGATATGCTCAGCAGTCCCCTCGGGAGGGGTGAGCGGCTTTTTCCGGGCCTCCTGAAGCCACGCCTTACGGTAGGTATGCTTCCAGAAAATCCACCTGAATCCCTTAAAGCTTCTGGCACTCTCCACGTTAAATACCTCTAATACCAACCGATAGAGCCGGTCCAGCTCATCGTACATATAAGCCGGCATCATCCGCTCCAGCTGAAATATCGGCCAGAAGCATTCTAAAACCGCATGTGACTTAATATACCCATAAAGCGAATTTTTATCAGGCAAAACGCCAGTATCCGCCAAATTTTCAACCAATCTCCTGAAATCAAGTCTGCTCATCTTCTGGCCATCGAACTCCGCCATGGACGCCGCTGCTTCGTCCGGCACCAGGGCTACAGCGCGGCTCGGCAAGTCAGTCATGTCCTTACCTAATACTCTGCCGGCCCGGCCTATCCTCTGGACCAATTCGTCTCCATACCTGGCATCACACACCAGGAAGTCAACATTCTGACGGGATTTGCCCATCTTATCGAAATTATAACCTATATCCACAGTTGGAGTTGCCAATATCAGATCACGTGCGGTTGCCTCAAGCCTGGCACTCTCCGGCTCAGGTCCTGTTATCCTGCCCATCCGCCCCTCAGGAAGCTTACGGCGCAGGAGGCTATAAACCTCATTGATACGCCATAAGCTACTGCTGATAATCGCCCCATCCAGGTCATCCTCGACGACCCACTTGGTCAGATCGTCCAGATGCTCTGCTACTCAGTCCTGCAACTCGTCAGACAATACCTCCAGCTCTAACGGGGCCAGGGTCGGTACCCTGGGCAACTTCTCGCTCTCGACCGGCTCATTATCCGGCGAGATCATGACCCATCTATCGCCCTCCTCGCCGAACAGGCGTCGGATGTACTCCCTGAACTTACCTCCAGGCGTCGCCGAGAGTAAGCATATCTTGCGGGAACCCACCTCAAAGTACCCAAACTGCTCAAATAGAGCAAAAAGAAACAGAAAATTTGCCATTTGCTTACTATTGTAATAGTGAAACTCATCCACAATGATGTAATCAAACCTGGTCAGGAACTGCTCAAAAACATTGCGGCGATCAAAGCGACCATATCTGAAGAACATGGCATAGTAGTAGATGTCCGGGTTAACCACAAGAACCATCGGCTTGCGCCTGAGTGAGGACGGATCATCCTCAAATTCCAGATAGTTAGCAACGAAACGCTGCAAAGCTTCCCCACGGCGCAGGCCGCCCCTCATCTCCTGTACGACCTCGGCAGTTATCCTTATAACCTGGAAACCCAGGCTATTTGATTCGACAAAACGACGAACCGTCTCTTCATGCTGCCCCAGCAGCGCGTTAGTTGGCGCTATGAGCAGAACGTTCCTCTTGGGCACCGCGTGCCGATTATGCTCGTCCAGATCGAACAGGTAGAGCAGGCTGGCAAAGGTCTTCCCGGTACCGGTATCGTAAGCGTTGATCACCAGATCGTGTTGTCTCAAAGCCTCCAGAGTCCGCATCTGGTGATACAGCAGACGGCGAGCTAGCCGAGGGAATGGGCTTCCCTCGGCTAATTTCTCACTCCTCGGCTCTAGGGTTATCTTCGTCACGTCACCTCCTCACGGTAGTTTCCTCACATTAAATGACATCCCCTGTGGGATAACCCCGTCGCCGCCCGGCAACCTATAGAACCTCCCCGATATAACGGAGTTTCTGATCAACGGCGACGGCGGCACGCTGATCAAGTCGAACGTGGCCAGCCGCGCGTCAACCGGCAAGTCAGCCGGATTAAGGAGCCACCCCACCAGCGCGTTATCCTTTTCCACGACATTCGCCTTGACTTCCCTAGAATCCACCTTTGCCTTGCTCATGAACTTGCCCAGCCGAATATACTTAGGTACACGGACAGGTTCTCGGCTTATAACGAAGCACACGGCCCTATTACCTATGGACAACATGCGTATTCTGCCATGCTGGGGTCGGTTTTCCACAGGCACATAATTCCCCCTCTCGCCGGGCTTCCGGTATATGTACCAGGTCGCCCCTTCCCTACGAGCCCAGGCACCGTCCGGCCTTGTGACGATCACATTGTTGGCAAACGCATACCAGTAAGCGTCTGCTTGGGCATTGAACTGCCGGATGATGAACCGAGGCTCGCCGATAAAGGTGCCGGGCGTCACGTATATCCCTCGATCATTCAGCCCACTCAAATGTTCCTTGTAGTATATGGTGCCATCATTGTGATACGGAGATTCACAGAATCCGAATGCATAAGCCAGCGCGATGTTACCAAGTAGCGGCTCGGTTTGATATGTGTTGCTCACTTCCCTGCTGCTGAAGAAAGTGGCTTCGAGCAGAGTTATCTCGCAGCGGTATACATGCATCTAGCCCTCCTTGTTTTGCGAACTATTCTCCGGGCTATACATCCTGGTCGCTGCATCTAACATGGCTTTCACCTTGTCCTCATTTCCGTAGAGCTGGTTGATCTCACTAACCAAACCGCTCACCTCATCTGGGGGCAACACAGTTATTTGCCCCGGAACCCTGCCCTTCAGGTCATCCACAGCCCGCCTGACTGCATCAATCACCCTGTCAACATGGACCGGGAACTCCGGCTCAGGCTCTCCCCCGCGCAGCAGGTCGAAGACAGCCTGCGTCAGCTCCAGATTGCTGAATATCTCACAGTCGCTGAAGATCACCCCAGCCAATATGTTCCTCACCTTGCCGATCCTGGACGAGATAGCGCCATAGCGTGTGGAACGCAGGACGTTCCCGACCACGTACTTAAACTCGTCGACCGTCATGTCTCTGAGTGTTTCAATGTCCAAGAACACAGCCTCTGGCTTGACATATTCATCTGTTCCAATGGAAGCTGACGGCTTTCCAGTTTCCGGATCACGCATGGTGCTATTATCGTATAGCGCATTGAACTGCTTAAGCCCGGTCACGGTCGCAGCCGGATGCAGGCTGAAGGCATCATCTGTTACCACTCTGGACTTCTGGGCACCGCCGCCACCCACAGCGTACCCGTAAATCATACAGTCCATACACCTCTCGCAAGGGTCGTTCCTGTTGAGCGCACACAGCACCTTTGTCCTGCGACCGGGGAACAGCTTATCGTACTTGCGCAACAATTCTCTGCCGGTCCGGCGCTCGACCGCGGTCTGCTTCCTCTTGCTGATAACCACCCTTTGAATCACGTTGTCGTTCGACAGGCCGGCATGTACGAACTCCTTGCTGAGCGGCTCGCCACTACCCTCGGTGCGAAAGATCGCCTCAGACTCAATCTTGCGTACGATCAAGAGGCTTACGTATCGCCCCTGTGGATAGTTGCTATAGGTTTTCAGGAACCTGTCCTCATATTTTGCGATAACAGAGTCTGACATCGAAACAGCTCCTTTCTAAGGCTAAAAAGTTTGCTATTCTTCCGAGATCTCGGCCTCGACATCCGATTGGCCTTCGGCCTCGCTGAAGTAAAACAGATAAGCGGAACGGATCAATTTCTCGTCGGCCAGCAAACGGTGCAGGTCCCCGCCGTAGACCTTCCCGAGGACGTCATCGTACCAGCCGTTGACGAACTCTTTGATCGCTTCCAGTTTGGTTCGGCCAGGTTTGTATTTATCGTCGGCGGTCCGCTCGAGATGGTCAAATATGTCTTGCACCGTAGCCGCTCGCAGTGCATCCATATCAGCCTTCTGCCCGGCCAAGCCGAATTTGGCAAAAACCTCAGCCACCGGGAAAAGGATACTACTCTTCTTCCAGGAGCGGCCTGCGATCCATTCCCGCCTGGCCAGCCCTGCCAGACGTCGTAATTCTTCACTCAGCTTTGCCATCCATTTCCCTCCTTCTCGCAACTTGCTTAGGGCCAATGCCTCCACATGGGGCAATGCTTCCCTTAACTCCCACAGCAGGTTTTCGGGCTTATTCACTGCACTCAAGCGCCTCTCCAGCAAGTTCTCCACCGAGTAAAAAATCATCAACGGCGACTCGGCCAGGGCACCGACCATATCATCCATGCCATCTCCCTTCTCGGTCAGGGTCAACCTGCGCAGCGCAAACAGGTGCCTGACATCTTCCCACAGGAAACTCAAAGTGCCATCGGGGGGTTTCGACCCTCCTCCAGCTTTGCTACCATTGGCAAACTGGGCGTAGTCATTACGGGGTAACAACCCCTGGCATCTGAGCGGGATATTGTCAACGTACAAATCCCCAAAATCCTCCTTGCCCAAGGGGGCGACCGGGGAATTGCTCAGCAGTACCTTAACGCCAAAGTAACGCTGGAGCACAAGCGCATTCCAAAGCGCAAAGAGAAACCGCTCCGTGTCGTTATCCCCCGCAGGGTTCATTGGGAATATCAGGAGATTAGCAATTGTCTCCGAGTAGAGAGGCGCGTAGATACCATAAGGCTGTGGCGTGCCTTTTTTGGTAACTGCCCTGAAGTTTGGCGGCCTGAAGTGGGCTTCCACATAATCTTTCACAGCGTCAGCAACGTCCATGTTAAGTGCAACGACGTCGAACCCACTTCGTATCTCATTGAGGCTTCTGCTGAGGCCCTCGATGAATGGGGCTGTCAGGAATGAGTAAGGGTACAGGTGCAGGTAAAGCAATTTCTCCCCTCTGACAGCCGGATAATTCAACTTTTCCAGCAGAAACTGCAGATGGCACACCTGGCATATGTTTTTCTTTGGCTGCCCCGGCCCACCAGCCAGACGATTTGAGAATGACTGGACTGTCACATCATTGCGCACATCTCCGGCCATCCACTTCGCGGTCGGGAACGGGCCCCCGCAATAAACGCACTGACTGTGTTGGTTGACAACATAGTGTGCCAGATCATCCCCGAATTCAACTTGCAACCTGCCGGCTTCCCCGAATACCAGGTAACGTGCCAGGTAATCCTCAAACAGGCTTATTTTCTCATCCTCTTCTCCGATGTCCCCCTCCACAAGAGAACTGCCATCCTTCTCTAGCAGGCCGTACACCTCATCCCATGTCGCCTCGACATCTTTAACCAGCACATAGGCCCTATCGTAGTTGGCATCAAAATATGAGTAGAATCCCCATTTATCTGAGGGCAGCCCCAATAAGCGGTAGATATGTTCCCACGGGTCCCCCACCTTGCCCTTAAAATGCTTTGCGAGGAAGACGTAGTAAGTCCGGATCAACTCGGCCAGCTTCAATACCTCAGCCTTGCGAGGTATTATAGGGGCTTCAGACTCCAGTACAGCTCGCACGTCATCCGCTGCCTCAGGATGTTTCCGGGCGTTGCGCTCGAAATTACGGCCAGTGCGCCCCCTGGCTTTAGCTTCCATATCATCTGGCCTAAAGTTTCGCCTCTCGATCAGGTTACGTACTGTCTCTAATATCTCAGTGAACGAGACTCCCAGGCTCAGACATTTAGCATCTATCTTAATGCCAGAGCCCGTGGTAGTTATGAATTGCCTATATTTGCTCTTAACTATCCGGTTGAGAATCCCAACAATGCGATTGGCGATCTCTTTCACATCCTTTCGATCAGGTCTCGGCATTTGGTCGGTCGGCGCCAGGTAAGCTACGCCAGTCGGGTAGAACAGCAATGGGATCAATCCGTACCTCTGTCGCATATGAGTTATAATCCCATTGTGGATCACATTGGTAAGTAATCCCCTCTGTTCCGCCAACTGATGAGTGAACCATTCATACTGACGATGAATACCAGTATCCTGAAGATAACTATTCAGGAGCGAAAGAAACGATCCTTCTTCCCGATCCCGCGTCACGTCCCCAAGCCCGTGGTACAAATCCACGCGATCCGCTGCTCTCATTAAAGTAATCAAAGCTCTTACTCTATGAAGAGGTAGTTTGTATCTCTCCTGACTCGCCTTGATATGCAATGTCTCACCTGCCACACCATGATGACCGGAATGTCCTCTTACTAGGGACGTGATGTCTGCCAGATACCCACGCCACTCCCGGAAAAATCCGTCCAGCCCCAGTCTTTCGATTTCATCGGCTATGACGTCTTCTACTGCCAACCTGCCGAAAGCTTCCCTGCTTTCCAGTACTTTATTTATGTCGTGCACCGTGAAAGCAGTATAAAGCACCTTCGTCTCAACATCGGAAAGGCGCAATATCGGCCTCAGAGTCTCGAGAACTAAAATGCCGTTGAGAACATGGGCATATAAGCTCTCGCCGCCTTTCTTGCCCCATTGGAATATCGCTCTATATCGGCTTAAACCATTATTGGCTACATTGCTTAAATATGCGCTGAATACCGATCCTCTCTCGGCTTTAAGCAATATCTGCAATTGACGGGGGTCCAAGGCATCCTCCTTTCACAACTCTCATCTCGCTAACTATAGCACAGCGATCACCCCACATCGGTGGGGGTCCGCGGGCTATTCGTCGTACTGCCTGGCCATTTCCCGCACGATCTCCCGAATCTGGCCGAGGATTTCCGGCCCGCCGAGCACTTTGCAATTCGGCCCATAGTGGAGCAGCTCCCTCACTGCCCAGAAGATGTTATCCGTCTCGCCGTGAACGGTCACACTGCCATCTTTATGTCTTTCCACGTCCAGCACCTCGATGTAAGGCAGCCGCGATACGCCTCCCCTCGCTATTTGCGGGGCCAGCTTGTAGATCACTTTATATTTGCGGGCTTTGGGAGGTTCGGGCGGGAGCTTATTGGGCAGCACATTTAACTCCAGAATGCGGCCCAGCCGATATGGGATATAGCGGCGTCTATCCACCCGGCGGCCATCCGGCCTGATTACGTGGAGGCAGTACCCGTGCAGGTAATAATGTCCCCTGTGGAAGTATATCTTATAGGGGTAGACCCGGTGACGGCGCGGGGCATCACTATAAGCGGAAGCGTATTTGAACTCGATCTCCAATCCTTCATCAATGGCCTTGCGGAGTCCTTCCCACACCCGTTCCGGGATGTCGTCATTGTCTCGGCTGCGCAGGTCAAGATCGGGGAATCCGTTTTGGCGTCCTATATCACGACTTCTGGCCGGGCCGAGGAATTTTCGGAGCCTGTCCAGCAGGCTGTGCACCGCTCTGTGATGGGGCAGATCACCGTCGGAGAAGCTTTTTTCCAGCCATTCTATCGTGCCCAGCGCCTCATCCGGCAGATCCAGCAGTGGAACCTCTATCTCACCGAGGAAGTACTGACCCTCACTACGGCTGAAGCGCAGGTCAATATAGAGGGAATAGCGGATGTGCCAGATGTCCCTCTCCAGGCGTTTAAGTAAGGCCTTCTTGGTGACACCGCCATAGGCATCGGGGTCATCGTCCAGGACGGCCTGGATCAATTCGTCGCGGGTAGCCGGGCCGCGCTGAAGCCGCCTGATTATCGTCAGGCAGCGCCTCATCACCAGCCAATGGCTCTCACGCGCGCCACGTGACATGATTCCCCGCTCGGAATTCGGCAAAGTAACAACGATAATTATCGAGATGATAAAATAAAAGATGGGGTTGGTCAAGCAGAGTTAGGTGGGAAATGACTGATGTGAGGTATTTGTGACACTACCGACGGCTATAGCAGCCCTTCGACCCGGTAGACCGTGACATCCCGCTCGAATCCCTTAAATCTCATCCCCGTTATCGGGACAGCTTTCACCGAGTCCCGCACCAGCTCGAACGTCTCCTGGCTGATGAGCACCTCGCCCGGCCCGGCAGCGGAGCATATACGCGCTCCCAGGTTAGCCGCCCTCCCTATGACGGTATAGTCGGTACGCTGGGGACAACCCATCTCGCCCACTATCAGCTCGCCGGTGGCTATACCTATCCCTATAGGTGCCGTCTCCACGCCCAGCCTGCGCCACTTTTCCATCACCTCGCGATGTGCCTCCTGCATCGCCAGTCCGGCCTTGATCGCCCGCAGGGCATGATCCGGCTGAGGGAAGGGGGCGCCAAACAGCGCCATCACCTCGTCACCGACGAATTTATCCAGAGTGCCCTCGTGGGCAAGCACCACCTCGGTCATACGGCCCAGGTGATCGTTGATGAAGCCGACCAGTAATTCGGGATCGGTTCGCTCGGCCAACATGGTAGAGCCGCGCATATCTGAATAGAGCACGCTCAAGACCAGGCGCTCACCTTTGAGGAATTCGACATCCGGGTTTGCCAGCAGGCGCTCCAACACCCGAGGGTCAACCGAGCGGCCTAACAACCGGCGAAGTCGGCGACGCTCCATACTTTCGAATATAGCGGTATCTATCTGGCTGGCGATGGCGTGAAGGAGCCGTCGCTCGTCCGAGCCGAATCTGGAACTGCCGTGCCAATTCGCCACGCCCAGCACGCCTATGATCTCATCCTGCAATATCAGCGGGATGCACATGATCGCCCGCAATCCGGAACCGACGTCATTGCGGCAGATCATCTCCGCCTTTTCGAGTGCCTCGGTGGCGATCTCGTCCACCACCTGCCCGTATGGGGAACCACGCAACATATCCTCGTCGGTTGTGGCACGCAACTCCAGCTTATGGCCGGACTGGTTATAAAGCATGATGAAGCCCATATCGGCTCCGGCGACCGATTGCAGCTCCCGGATCACGGCATTAAGCATTGCATCGAAGGGCAGGTTCTGATCCCGTATCCGGTCTATGAGGTAGATGGTTTCCAGCTCCTTCGTCCTTTGGAGCAGGTCATGGTATGCATATCCCTGCACCACGGCGGAGTCTATCTGGCTTTCGGCGATGTTCAGCAGCTCCACATCATCCGGCCCGAACGGGGTACCGAATCGGGCCAGGAACAGTGCCCCAAGTCTCTCCTCGCCCATTAATATCGGCACGGCTGCCATCCACATATCGTCATCTAGCCGGGTCTGGCCGAAAAGGCCGGATACTTCCTCCGGCTT
>JALXEW010000045.1:13397-27502 GCA_027069285.1 Ardenticatenia bacterium
CACCTTGACCGTGGCCGATCCGTTCACCATTCGCATCGAGTTTACGGCTAAGGAAACGAGTTAGCATTCCGGGATTCGGCCAGGCCATCTGTCGTTGCGGCGCATCCTGTAGCCGAATCCCGGAATACGGGTTCGACTCTTTGGGACACACCCAAATAGCACCTGCTCAATAGAATGGGGTTGCGTCTACAGAAGTCCGGCCTCTGCCAGAAGCCGGACTGCATCCGATGACAGGTTGCCCGCGACGTCCGCTTTATCCCTGACGATCTTCAGCTCCATCTCCCCGTTATCCCGGCTCACCAGGCACAGGAAGCCTACCTCTGCGTCGAATCGCTCTATCAGCGCGTCCACTATATTGGCGAGCATAGTGGTGGGATCGGGGGAGGTATCCCGTATACGGTCAATCGCCAGGATCATCTCCAGTTCGCGCCGGGCCAGATAGAGTTCACGGCTCAGATCATCGGGATCGTTGTGAGACATGGGACACCCTCCCCAAGAGGTACACAGGCAAAAAAGCCCGCACGGGGGTTACCCGCCGCATTCCGGGCGGGTCACGGCGAATCGCGTCGGGAATCGGAAAGATACGCGGCCTCTTCCACGTCCTCGGTCACCGGCTCGGGTGCCAGGGGGATGGCCATTGTGAACGTGCTGCCCTCGCCCAACTTGCTGGCCGCCGTCAGGTAGCCGCCGTGGGCTTCGGCAACGGCACGGGCAACATACAGCCCCTGGCCCAATCCGCGCGGATCGAGGATGGTGCCATCCGGGGTGATCGCCTCGCCTCGGTAGAACCTCTCGAATATGTGTGGCATATCTTTAGGCTGTATCCCGATGCCGGTATCACTGACCTCTATGAGGGCCAGGTTACCCTTGCACTGGCCTATCCTGACCACGATCTCGCCGCCGGGCAGGGTATATTTGATGGCGTTATCCAGTATATGGCCGATAGCCCATCTCAGACGCCTGTCATCGCCCAGCACGTACACCCCAGGTCGGGAGACCATTAGTTGAATTTCCAACTCCGCACGGCGGATACGGGATTCCATTCCACGGATTATGTCCCAGATCAGGAACTCCAGCGAGAGCACATCCTGTCGCACGCTAAAGCTGCCGGTCCCGATCTCGGATATATCCAGCAACTCCACTATCATCCTGTCCAGGACGGCGGCGTTACGGCTGATGGCTTCCAGGAATTTGCGGTTGATCTCCATATCAGGCGGGGTATTTAGCAGCACATCGCTGAAGCCTTTGATGGCCGTGAGTGGGGTTCGCAGCTCGTGTGATATTTGGGTGATGAATTCGTCTTTCAACCGCTCGGCCAGGGCGTCACGGGTCACGTCATGCAGGACGATCACGGTGCCGATGCGCTCGCCGGATTCCAGTGCCACTGCTGCGGCCTGGGCAGCCAGTATCCGATCGTTGACCTGGACTTTAGTCGGCTCACCCAGCGGCACCATTTCCTCTTCCATCCAGGATATATGGCGGTACGGCTCCGAGAGCCTACACAGGTCGCTATCCCAGAACGCCTTCTGGCTGCCCAGCATTCGCCTGGCCGCCTCGTTCATCAAGATGATGCGGCCTTCCATATCCTGGACGATCACGCCATCGGCGATGCTTGCGAGGATCGCATGTAATCGGGCGGCTTCGGCATCCCTGGCATAGGCCGAATCCGGCTTACCCCGACGGCGGAATAAGTCGGTTACCCGGCGTGCCAGGCCCCCTCGCCCGGCCTTTTTACCCTGCGGTTGGGTCCCTGTGCCCTCCCGCTCCGCCATAAAATCCCCCTGCCGTTCGGGCGGAGATCACAACATACCACCCCTGCTGGCTATCACTTCCCTTATTATTTTATAGAACTCGTCCATATCCGGCAGCGGCTTGTGGATCAGACGGTCGGCCCCGGATACCTTCATTATCTTCTTTTTCTCTTTTTCCGAAAGGCTGAAGGCCGTCATCAGCATTATGGCGATGTTCTTCAATCCCCGTGTGCGCCTGATACGTCGTGCGATCTCATGGCCCTGCTTACCCGGCATCCGTATATCCAGCAGCGCGAATTGAGGCAGAACGCCCTTATATTCCCCGGAGTCCACCTTATCCAGCCACGCCTCCACCTGGTAGCCGTCCGAGAAGAGCAACGTGGGCACTCCCCATACCTGACACATCACCGCCACCACGTTGAGGATGTCCAGATCGTCCTCGACGATCAGCCAGGTCATCGCGACCTCCCTTGCTCGGATGATACGCTATAGCTACATAGTACCAGCCATTAAGTCGGGAGACAACCACATAAAGTGCCGTTCGGCTATCTCTCACTGTTAAACACGGGAGGGCGGGCGCCGGTTACGTGTACTCTCCCGGATCGACTTCCGGGTATCCAACACGGGTGAAGGAATCCCTATCGGCGCCCCAGGGGATGGTGGCGTCCAGGCCCATTTTGGCCGTGCGGGTTTTCCGGCCTGGAATGTGGTGGGCGGATGGGTCGAGCGACGAGCCGGGTTGATCGGCCAGCAAAACCAGGTCGCGATCCGCCTGGAAGCGCGTGGCGATGGCCCACTCGACGTCGAGCGGATCGTCTATATTCACATCCGCGTCAACCACGACCACGTGTTTGAGCGAGCTATGGCCCTCGAATGCCGCGAATATCGCTTTACGGGCATCGTCCGGCCCGTGCGGCTCGATCTGGATCACGGCGTGCAGCCATAGCATCCCGCCGGGCGACACACGCACATCCAGGCACCTGCAAACCCGGTTTACCGCCTCGAATATAGTCGGCTCGCGTGGGATGCCCATCAGGCATTTATGCTCCGAAAGGCCCGGCAGGAGCGCGTGGTAGATCGCATCGCGTCTATGGGTTATACAATCTATTTCTACGACCGGTTGTTTCCTGATGTGATCCCACGTCCCGGTCAGATCGAGGAACGGGCCTTCATCGGCCATACGGTGGGTCAGGCGGCCTTCCAGCACGATCTCGGCATCCGCCGGCACCTCCACATCGTTGGTGATGCATTTGACGGTCTGGACGGGACGCAGCGCATTGGCGATCCCAAGCTCGTCCACCCCCGGCCTCGGCGCCATCGCGGCGGCCAGCAGCACCGGCAGGCCATTGCCTATGCAGATGGCAATCGGCAGGTCGCCACCCACCTTTCGCCATGCGGAATCCAGTCCTCTGCCTTCGACCACTCGGGCCACAAGCTCACGTTTGCCGATCACCATCATACGGTGGAAACTCAGGTTACGTCCCAGCTCCGGGTCATTGGCCACCACGATCCCCGCCGTGATGTACGGGCCGCCGTCGCCGCTCAAATGGCTCAGAATCGGCAATCTCGATAGGTCTGGCTCCGGCTCGATCACTTCCTGGCACGGGGCATCCCCAATCAGCTCCGGCGGTGTGGGTGCGGCGAGTGCGCCGGCCAGCGTGGGGATCAGCGCGGATTCCGATATGCCCAGGTCGAGTGCGAAGTGCCTCCTGGCGCCCGCTAAGCCGGTGATCACGGGCATATCGTGCCCCTTGACGTTGCGGAACAGCACCGGTTTCCCGTCAAGTGCCGCCGCGACCGATGCCAGTTCCAGGTGGGGGTCAACCTCTCGCTCGATCTCGATCAGCAGGCCCAGTTCTCGTGCCAGCCTCAAAAAGTGTCGCATGGCACTTCACCGCTGCCTTCTCATACGGGGATCGGCCAGGTCTCGGATGCCGTCGCCGATGAAGTTGAAGGCCACCACCAAGCTGAAGATGGCCAGGCCGGGGAAGGCGCTCATCCACCACTGATCGAAAAAGTCTATCCCGTCGGAGACCATGCGGCCCCATTCCGGGGTACTCGGCTCGGCGCCCAGGCCCAGGAAGCTCAGGCCGGCGAACATCAGGATGGCGTTGCCGATGTCAACGGTTGCCATTACTATGCCGGGCGCCACACAATTGGGCAATATCGTCCTGGCGAGGATGCGGAAGTCCGAGGCGCCTATCGCCCTCGCAGCCTCGACGTACTCGTTCTTTTTGGTGCCGATGACTAATCCGCGCACCACACGGGCGTAATTGGGCCACCAGACGACCACCATGGCGATCACGGCGTTGATCAGGCTGGGGCCGAGCGCCGCCGCCACGGCCATAGCCAGGATTATGGTAGGAAACGCCATGAAGACCTCGGTGATGCGCATCATCAGCTCGTCCCATATCCCGCCGATATACCCGGCGATGGCCCCCACAATGGTACCCAGCACAAACGCGACGATTATGACCAGCAGGCTAAAGGGTAACGATATGCGCGAGCCATAAAGTACCCGGCTGAGCACATCACGGCCCAGCTGGTCGGTTCCCATCAGGTGGCCGGGGCCTGGCTCCTGGAGACGCTCCGGGATGTTCTGCTCCAGCGGGCCATAGGGGGCAAGCTGCGGGGTGAAGATGGCGATCAACACCCACATCACTACCACAAATATTCCCAGAACCATCAGAGGGTTCCTGGCGGCGTGAAAAAGCAGCTTCCTCACGGTTAACCCGTCCTGAGCCTGGGATCGAGCAGGTGATAAAGCACGTCAACCACGAGGTTCGTGGCGACGAATATCAGGGAGATCAGCAGGCTGACGCCCATTATAGCCGGGAAGTCCAGCGAGACCGAGGCTCGGAAGGCATAACGCCCTATGCCCGGCCAGGCGAATATCGTCTCGGTGAGCACCGCCCCGGAAAGCAGGTTCCCATACGACAGGCCGATGACGGTGACGACGGGTATCAGGGCATTGGCCAGGGCGTGGCGCATTATGACTACGCGCTCATGCAACCCTTTGCTACGCGCCGTCCTGACGTACTCCTGGCCCAGCACCTCCAGCATCGAGGAGCGCGTCACGCGGGCGATCAGGCCGGTTGTGTAGCTGGCCAATACGAAGCCCGGCAGGATCAAGTGTTTGAGCGCGTTGAGGAATGTGCCCCACTGTCCTGCCAGCAAGCTATCCAGGGTGTACAGGCCGGTGAACGTCGGCGGGGGCATGACGGTAACATCCAGCCTGCCTGGGCCTGGCAGCCAATGGAGGCGCGAGTAGAAGATGAACAGCAAGATGAGCGCTAACCAAAACACCGGCGTGCTGACGCCGAGTATAGAAATCAGCCTGACGACGAAATCCAACACGGTATTGCGCCACACCGCCGAGGATATTCCGAAGGCCACGCCGAGCACCATCCCGATCACTATCGCGAATGTGGAAAGCTCGAACGTAGCCGGCAGGAACGATTTAAGGTCGTCCATGACCGGTCTACGGCTCTTGATTGAGCGGCCCAGGTTCCCATGCAGCAGGTTATTGAGATAGGTGATGTACTGGATCACTACGGGCTTATCCAGGCCCCACTCCCGCCTGAAGGCTTCCACTATCTCCGGATCGGACATGGCCCTTTGGCCCAAATTGGCGGCAACGGGGTCTCCGGGAATTGCGTTGGCGATCAGGAAGGATACCAACGTGATCCCGATCAGGAGCGGAATCATTAACGCCAGGCGTCTGAGTATGTATACGTATAGCGGCATGGCGGTTGGTGGGGGGCGGCACGGGAGCTAAAAATCCCGCGCCGCCCGATTATCCCGTTAGTAACTCAGCAAAGCGAAGTCTATTATCCACTGGGTGTTGAAGACCACGCCCTGCAATCCGGCCTGATATGCAAACTGCACCCCAGGCTGAACCAGCGGTGCCCAGGGGCCGTTTTGCTGGAGATATTCCTGAATATCGGCAAATATCTCCAGCCGGGCCTCATCGTCCATCTCGACCAGTGCCCGGTCTCGCAGCTCCAGGATTTCGGGGTCTGCGTTCTCATCGGTCCAGTTCACGCGCAAGCCGACAGTCCTTCCGGGCAGGAACTCCACATAGTCGACCGGATCCTGATAATCCGGCTCCCACCACCACAGGCCAAAGCCTTCCCTTCCGTTGCGGTAGTTTTCCAGCTCGGTCAGTATCTCGCCTGGGGCCAGGTTGACGGTGATGCCCACCTCGGCCAGGTCTGCCTGCACCTTCTGGGCCAGGGTCGAAAGGTCAATGCCCCTGACCGTGAATTCCGGGTACTGCAAGTCAACCTCGAAGCCATCCGGATACCCGGCCTCGGCCAGCAACTCGCGGGCACGGTCCAGATCGCGGTCAAAGGCCTGATCGGTATCAAAGGCGCCAAAGAACCCAACCGGGATCACCGATGCGGGTTGCACGGCAGCGCCACCGGCCAGCTCCAGGATGCCATCGTAGTCTATCGCGTAGCGGATGGCGAGCTGAACCAGGGGATTAGACATCGGCCCACCGATCTCCTCATCCTGGTTGCAGAGCAGGAAGATGATCGCCGGGCTGGTACCCTGGAATACCTCGATGGCTTCGTTTTCCTCCAGCGCAGGAACCTGGTCGGCGGTTATATCCAGGGCGATGTCTATCTCGCCCGCCTCAAGAGAGATCTTCTGGGTGGCGGCCTCTGGGATGTTCCTGATGATGATCCGGTCGAAGTAGGGCGGATCGCCCCAGTAGTTGGGGTTGCGCACCAAAACGGTCTCCACCTGCGGGTCCCAGCTTTCGAGGATGTACGGCCCGGTGCCGACCGAGTTCTGGTTCAGCCAATCCTCGGCAGCGTCCTCCTCGGCGGCGTCCTCGTTATCGACTCCGCCGTGTGCGATCACCTCGTCGGCATCCATGACGGAGAAGACGCCGAATATGAGCTTGGCCAGCAGAGCCGGATCAGGCTCCGAGAGGTGGATCGCCACGGTGTAGTCGTCTATCGCCTCGACGCTTTCTATCGTCTCGGCCAGGAATGAGGGGTTACCGGTTATGTTCTTGGCCCTCATAAAGGAGAAGACCACATCGTCGGCGGTCATCGGGTTACCGGTCGAGAAGACCACATCCTGCCGGAGGTAGAAGGTATATGTGAGGCCGTCGTCGGATACCTCCCAGCTTTCCGCCAATTCCGGCACTATCCGGTCAACCGAATCCGGCGGGAAGGTGACCAGGGTGTCGTAAACTGCCTGGTGGATCATGCTGGAGGTGGGGGTGAATGCACGTGCCGGGTCAAGGGAGTCGGTGCTTTCCGCATGGCCCACCACAAGTACTCTTTCCTCCTGGGCAGCCATGCCCGACATCGGGACGATAAGTCCCGCCAGCAGAATTAACATGATGGTAAAACGGACGTAGTTCCTCATAGGACACACCCCCTGTAGCGAAGCGCAAGGCCAATCCCGAAGATAATAGTCTCGCTTCCCGAAATTGTCAAAAGGATTCGCGCCGGGAGCGGAGTTGATTTAATATTTGTCCGACGCAATACGGGCACACGGGCTGCGAACACGATGACAAATGATGCTGCCGATACCCCTGTAAGCCGCGCCATAGAACGATTGCGTAACGGGCTTAGGGAGCTTCTGATCAACTATCCAGATGACCCATCAGGCCGCGACAGGCTGGACGGACACCTCCGCTCCCTCATGGCCCTGGTAGACGATCTGGCAGATGCGCTCGAAAGCCAGGCCCGCGAGATCGAGGACCTGCGCCGTGAACTGGAAACTGCCCGTAACAACAGCGCTGCCTTCATCTCGATGGTCTCTCACGAGCTTCGCATCCCGATGACCAGCATCCGAGGCTACGCCGACATGATGGATCAGGGCGTGGCCGGCGAGTTAAACGAGAATCAGGCCCAGTTCGTGCGCGTCATACTCAACAACGCCCGCCGCATGGAGACCCTGGTTGAGGACATCAGCGACCTGACCCGCATCAGAACCGGACGGCTCCACCTCAAATTTGAACCCGTGAGCCTGACCGACGCGATCCAACAGGCAACGGAGGCCACCCAAGACCAAATCGCCAAACGTGGCCATACTCTGATCGTGGATGTGCCGGACGATCTCCCCACGATAAATGCCGACCCCAAACGGCTGACCCAGGTGCTGATCAACCTGATCAGCAACGCCTACAAGTATACTCCCGACGGCGGAACTATAACCGTGAGGGGCTTCCAAAAGGGCGACAGGGTCTACGTATCGGTGGCCGATACCGGGATCGGCATGACGCAGGAGGAGATAGCGCACCTGGGCGAGTCCTTCTGGCGGGCGGATAATCCACAGGTGATAAGTCAGCCGGGAACCGGCCTGGGATTCGCCATAACCAAGCTACTGGTTGGCCTGATGGGCGGCGAGATCGAGGTGGAAAGCGAGCCGGGCGTCGGCAGCACGTTCACCTTTTACGTGCCGGTCGCCGGTGAACCTGAAGAACCGCCGGAGAGCTGATCTCGCAGTGAGACCGGCACTTTAATGCTAAACGTGGAACCGACCCCTTCCTCGCTCTCAAACCATATGCGCCCCCCCATCGCCTCTATCTCGTGCTTGGCCAGGTAGAGGCTGATGCCGTAGCCGAATTCGCCTATCACATGCGGCTGGCGTGCCCTCTGGAACGGTGCGAATACCCTTGAGGCCTCGCTCGCGCGCACCCCTATCCCCTCGTCTATAACGTCGATCTGGACGAACCTGCCATGCACATCGGCACGCGCCCGGATGGCGACCGTGGAATCGTCAGGGCTATATATCAGCGCGTTCCGGATCACATCTCGCAGTATCCTGCCCAGGCACCGTGGGGATGTTTCGATCTCCAGGCCTTCCGGGATATTCACGACCAGCCTATCCCGATAATCGGGTGCATCATCCCCATCCGAGGCCCACTCATCCGCCAACTCTTCCAAAAAATCCTCAAACCACTCGTCCAGGACGATCTTCCTGACATCTCCGGCGATCTCGCGCACCAGCGTCCCGGTGCGTATCGCTTCCAGGCGGCCCATGACTTCCATCAGAGCCTGGAGCCTTCCCACATGCGTATCAAGCACTTCGACGAATCCGCGTATCTGACCGGACAGCTTTTCCTTTGAGAGCTTCTCCGGGGGGCGCGAGGCCAGCTGGGATACCAGACCTATATGGCCGCGCATGGTATCAATCGCCGTGCCGGCCTCGTCGCGGAAGACCGCCATCAACTCGCTCAGGGGTTCCCAATCCGGTATCTCTATCGAGATGAGGGTATATGGCCGACCTTCCGGAGAGTACACGACCGAGGCCCAGCAGGGTGTGTATGCGCCGCCCAGCTCCGCGTGGAATCGGACCGGCTCAGACGTCAGGCGAGCGCGGTTGACCGCCGCCGTGACAGCGTTCTCTTCCCCGCCGCCGGAGCCGAGCAACATCACGCACGCAGGCCAGCCATTGGAGCGGATCATATCCAGGTTAGGTCCCAATATTCTTTCGGCGGCCAGGTTTGAAAGTACCAGCCTGCCGGTATGATCGAACAACAGCACCCCCTGGCCCAATCCGTTCAAAGCGTCGCTCAATTCCACTGCCACAGGAGAATTCACATCGTCGGTCATGACGCCTCCCGCCCCGGAGGATGGCAACATAGTTATCCTGCCGATTATTGTAGGCATGTCTCGCAGGCAGCGCGAATCGCCGGGCAACGGGAGCATACGTCCGACATCCGGCGATGAAGTCGGGAACCGCTCTCACGAGGAACGCGCCGGTACGGGTCAGCGGTCTACAAACCGGTACCCGACCCCACGCGATGTGAGGATGTATTCTGGCCGCTGCGGGTCGGCCTCGATCTTCTGGCGGAGGTAGTGTATATAGAGCTTCAGGCTATCAATCGCATCGGCGTACTCAGGCCCCCAGGCCTCTTTTATCAGCTCGGTTCTGGAAACCACACGGCCAGCGTTACGCACCAACACGCCGAGCAGATCGAACTCCTTTGGGGTCAGGTGAACCACCCGACCGCGTACGCGCACCTCGCGATTCAGGAAGTTGACTCGGAAATCCCCACCGTTGAAGACCAACTCCTCGGACATGGTGGAGCTGGGTGCGCGACGCAAGTGGGCACGGATCCTGGCGACCAATTCATCGCTATCGTACGGCTTCACGATGTAATCATCGGCGCCCATCTCCAGGCCGCGAACCACGTCTTTGACCTCGGTGCGCGCGGTCAGGAAGATGATCGGCATATCGGAAAGTTCTCGCAGCCGCCGACAAACCTCCCAACCGTCCATATCCGGCATCATAATGTCCAGCAACACCAGGTCTGGATGCATCCGGTACGCCTTACGCAGCCCATCCTCTGCGCGGTACGCCTTTATGACCTCGTATCCATGCCTTTCCAGCAGGATCGAGATCAGGTTGACGGTGGCCTCCTCATCATCGATGACCAATATCTTCTCGCCCATGATGGTTTCCGTTCTCTCCGCAAACGTATCCTGGCCCCAGGGAACACCGGTCACACCAACCGGCCCCAAACCAATTTACCACGCCTCACTAACAGGAGCAAGAAGAATTTATAAATTCTAAATGCAGGTTTTCCGATTTTTCCACAACGGCACCAGGAGCACGCCCCAACAAAGCCCGGACGCCGGAATCGTGGTAAAATGCCTTGTCAGGAAGCCAGGTGTAGAGGGGGTTTGTGAGGGCCGATGTCGTATCGCGATGAATTGGTACCCGATCTCGAAGCCGGGCAGCCGCCATCATTGCTCTTGCGGCTGCTTAATCAGGCAGGTGCGCGTAGCGTGCTGGCCGCCGAACCCATTGACATGGGGCTGGATGAACATTTGCCGTATCCGTTCCTGGCGCTGGTCGGCCAGTACGAGATGCGAATGGCGTTGCTGTTGGCCGTGATCAACCCGGCGGTGGGCGGCGTGTTGCTGATCGGCCCGCGCGGAACCGGGAAAACCACAGCCGTGCGAAGCCTCACTTTCTTGCTGCCGGATGTGGAAGTCAGCACGTGCCCGGAAGGCTGTCTCCCGGAAGATGTGGCCGACGGTAACTGGGACGCGGTATGTCCCGACTGCGCAGAAAAGCTGAAACGCGGCGAGCCGATCACCCGCCTGGAGCCTGTCCGCCTGATCGAGTTGCCGCTTAACGCCAGGCTGGAGGATGTGGTCGGCGGGATCAACGAGCGGATCGCCATCCAGCAGAAGCGCGTCCGCCTGGAACGCGGCATCCTGGCGCGGGCCGATAAAAACATCCTGTACGTGGACGAGGTAAACCTGCTGGATGATCAGATCGTGGACGCGATCCTGGACGCCAGCGCCCAGGGCAGCTACACCGTCCGGCGCGGCGCGATGGTGGGCACGTACAGGTCACGATTCGTGCTGATCGGCTCAATGAACCCGGAGGAGGGTCGCCTGCGCCCGCAGATCATGGATAGATTCGGGTTGCGGGTGGTGGTACGCGGGCTGAGAAAGCGTGAGGAACGACTGGAAGTATACCGCCGTGTCCGGGAATATCGGCAGAACCGACGGGCTTTCATCAGCAAATGGGCCGAGGCCACCGAGGAAGCCCGCGAGGAGATCATGTACGCCCGTGAACTGCTGAAGGACGTGACACTATCGGAGCAGGCACAGGATGTGGGCCTGAGCCTGATCGAGGAACTGCAAATAGATTCGCATCGCGCCGAATACACCATGTTCGAGGCAGCACGTGCCCATGCCGCCGCCGACGGTCGCACGGTGGCGGACGTGAGCGACATCAGGGCAGTGGCGCCGATGGCACTCAGACAAAGGCGCAGCCAGTTCATCGTGGACTTCTTCAAAGCCCAGGAAGCCGAGGATAAGCAGATAATCGAGTACCTTGACAAACTGGCTCCACCAGATGGCGAAGAGTGAATCCCAGGACCAACTGATCCTGAGAGGCGCCCTAACCGCGTTGATCACCTACCTGCTGCCCTGGGTACAGCACAGGACGGCAGCACTGGCGTTCAACGGACGTGACCTGGGTGCCTGGGTAGCCGTCTACCCGCCGGAATGGTCATACGACCCGAAATTCCTCACCCCCCTTCTCCTGAACCTGGTGCCGGCATCGGCAGCGGTGATACTGGCACTCTGGGCACAGCTGCGACCAGACCGGGCCGGCAGGTTCACAGCATGGGCGACGGCGTTGCTGATCTCGCTATGGCTCATCCCGCCGGCGGAGTTTTTCCGTGGCGGCTGGAATAACCTCAATCACCGACAGCAGTTCGCGCTATGCGTCGGGACGGTGGCCCTGATCCTGCTCAGCAACCTGATCCGCAGGTGGCCGGGCAGATACGCCTTTATCCTGATCGGGCTGGCATCCGCCATAGGGATCGGGGCCGGCCTGTGGGGATTGTACAGGGCAGCGAGGGTGGTGAACGCATTATACGGCCCATTCAGGCCCGGCCCAGGCGCGATAGCCACCGTCACAACGCTTGGCGTGACGCTGGCCGGGGCGGTCTCGGCGTGGCGGGCATCCGGGCACATCCCGCCCGGTGAGTTACCACTCGCGGTCTACCGAGACCTCAGCAGGCTGAGACACCTGGATGAATCCGGGGAATTGAACGCGAAAAAGGCGGCTCAACTGGTGCCGGGGGCTGCGGCCTCGGTACTGGCATACTACCACCGCACCGGTGGCTACCTGGGCCAGGCCGTCGAGCTGCTGACCGGGATGAGCACTTCAGACGACCCGGAACTGGCGGCACTGGGCCTGCGTGGGATGTTCCCCTGGCTGGTGGAGCGTCTGAGCGACGCCTTCGACCCGGAGTACTGCCTGCTCTACGACCGGGCCTTCGCGCACGTGATCGACCTTTGCCGGAAGTTGCCGGATGGCCGCGAGCTGGACTCCGCCCTGAGCCGATTCGGCCTGCAAGACCCCGATGCAATGCTGGCCCGTAAGGAGCGATTGCGTTCCGCCGAGCAACGGCTTTGCCGGGCGGACTGTAAAAAGGTGAAAAAGGCTCTGGTGCTTTCGCGCGTGACTGTGGGGGCCGAGGTGGCGGTGACCAGCGTGATCCTGCAGAGGATCGGGGCGGCATGTCCGAACGCCGAAAGGGTGCTACTCGGCGCCGAGGCGATGGGCCAGCTATTCGCCGGGGAACGCGGCATAAGGGTGCGCGACATCCCATACGGTCGGAACGACGGGTTGATCGGGCGGTTGAACAACTGGCTCCCCCTGATCGAGGCAATATCCGACGAGCTGAGCGGACTGGAGCCTGACGAATACATCGTGATCGACCCGGATTCGCGGCTGACGCAGCTGGGCCTGCTCCCGGTAGTGCCGGGGGATAGGCGTTACCTATTCTTCGAAAGCCGTGGCTACCGGCGTGAGGGAGTGGAGCGCATAGGGGAATTAACGGCAGCCTGGCTGGATGAGCGTTTCTGGCCAGGCCCGAAGGCGATGCCCTTCGTGAACCCGGCCCCGGCCCACCGTGAGCTGGGCAAGGCGCTGCGTGCACGCATAAACCAGGTGGGGAGACGGCCCATAGTCTCGATCAGCTTCGGCGTGGGCGGGAATCCGCACAAGCGGCTGCCGGAATCCATCGAGTACCGGCTGCTGAGGCGATTGCTCTCACGCGGATACGCGGTACTGATCGCCAGAGGCGTGGGCGAGGACGAGACAACCCGCACCGACCGACATCTCGCGAGGCTGCGGGGGGCCGGTCACAATATCATCTCCCTGCGGGCGAACAGGCCAGGTGACCTGCCCGAACGCCTGGAGGGGGACGTGATCGCATGGGAAGGGGAGTTAGGCGCCTTCTGCGGCATGATCTGCGCCGGCGATGTGTATCTGGGCTACGACTCTGCCGGACAGCATATTGCCGCCGCTATGGGGGTGCCTGTGGTGGATATTTTCGCCGATAGGAGCAAGCCTATGGTAATACAACGCTGGCGCCCGTGGGGGCCTGGGCCGGTCGTCACGCTGATGGCCGGCAACGGGCGCGATATGGTGAGCGAGGTCATTCGGGCAGTCGGGGGGCTGATGCGGCGATGAGCGCCATCCGGCGCTACTGGTGGCTGATCCTGCCGATAGGGGCAGTGGTCATCGGCGGCGCGACAAGCTATCTGGCAGGGCAACTGGCCATCTCGAACCCCTCGGCATCATCGGGCCGGGTACAACTGACGCCCCAGGAATACCCGACGCCGGAGATATTGACCCCTTTCGCCCAGGTCGATCCGGCACTGATAGCCGAGCTGGAGGCACACGGCGACGTATACGGCACGACCCCGCTGGCAGGCTATGGGGATGTAGTGCCCGTGGGGAGTTACCTGCCCTCAGGCACGATGGGCCTTGAGGCCCCCACTCCGACCCACGCGCCCACTTATACCGCCTCGGCCACATTCTCGCCCACGAGGACAAGGGTTCCACCAC
>JALXEW010000046.1:0-1965 GCA_027069285.1 Ardenticatenia bacterium
GTTATGGGGGTGGGGTGGGAAGTAGCCGAATATCTCGTCAAAGTATAGCAATGCCCGCAGGCTGGTTGTCCCGGAAAGTGTCCTCAGCCACGCCAGCATGTTTTCCAGCAGCAGGGTGGTTATGAACATCCGCTCGGCATCCGAAAGGTGCGCTGTGTAGAATACCGAGACGCGCGGACGTCCGTCCGGGGTGTAAAGCAGTGAGCGCACGTCCAGTGGCTCGCCTTGCAGCCAGCTTTGGAATCTGGGGGCGGCAACCAGGTTGTTGAGCTGCATCGCCAGTGCGAACCGGTCTTTTTCCGGGAATACGGCGTCCACGTCGAATACGCCCAGTTTGTGGAATGGTGGCCTCTGTACCCATGTGATCAGCGATTCCAGGCTCAGGTCCTGGCCGTTTTTCCACGCATGTTCGAAGAGGTTGGAAAGCAGGACGTGTTCACGGTCTTTCACCGGTTCGGCTTTGATTCCGATCAGGGCCAGCAGTGCCGTCACGATGCCGGATATTTGTTCACGTAGTTCTTCCTTGTGGCTTTCCCAGTCGACTTCCGGCGCCCGCAGGGAATCCACTATGCTGATCTGGAGGCCGGAATCGGAGCCGGGGGTGTATATCGCGAAGTCAGCCGTCCGTTTCAGCCATGCGATCCGGTCGGGGGTGATTTCCCAGTTACGGAGGCCCTGTGCCCACCTGGCGGCGACTCTGGTGGCGTATTCCTCTACTGTGAAGCCTTCGCGTTTGGCCTCTTCCGGGTTTATCCAGGGCCGGAAGTTTTCCGGCAGCAGTTCCGGGAAGGTCAGGGTGATGTTGGTGATGTCGCCTTTGGGGTCGATGGCGATTGATGGGATGCCGTCCAGGGCGGCTTCTTCCAGCAGGGTGATGCCCAGGCCGGTCTTGCCGCTGCCGGTCATGCCCAGGATCACGGCGTGTGTGGTCAGGTCGCGCGAGTCGTAGTAGATCACGTCGTCGGTGACTTTTCGCGCGACCGGATCGTAGCCGCGTCCGATGTAAAATGTGGTCGGCGCTTCTATGAACGGCATGTCACGCCCCCTGGTTTGTTTCGCGATGTGACGCTTACGGGCAGGTGATCCCCTCCGAAGGGGATGCCATCTGCCAGGCACGCTCGAATTCGGCCAGGTAGGCCGAGGCCAGGTCGGGGTTGTGTATGATCAGGACGTTTTCGTCGTTGGACTCGGCGGCGTTGGCCGAGAAGTTCAGCGAGCCGGTGATCACGATCTGCCCGTCTATCACGAATACTTTATGATGGAATGTGTAAGGGTTGCCGTCAAGGCGCACGTCTGCTCCAGCGCAGGATAGTGTTCCAAGTTCGCTGTATCGTGTGTTGCTGCCGCGAGTTTCGAATATCCCCGCAACGTCGACTCCTGCATCCAGGCGTTCCAGCACCGCCTGGCCGATCCCGTCATGTGTGAATGCGAATGCCATGAAGCGTATTTGTGATTCGGCATCGCCGATGGTTTCGATTATCACGTCAACCGGGTCATCTTCCGGGGAGAAGTAGGTCTCGATCACGGTGCCGTCGTCCAGTTCGACGATCGGATTCGGGGTGTTGGCCGGCGATGAGGGGCCGAATTCCCCTTGCGAGAACATTTCCTCAAATTCCGCCTGATAGTTGGCAACTACGCCGGGGACGCGGATTACCAATGCGTTGTTGTCGTTGCGGTAGGTGCCGTTGATCGTCAGGTTCCAGGAGCCGCTCCAGACTTCGCGCCCGTCTATGATCACGAATTTGTCGTGCATGTAGGCGGAGCGCCCGTCATCAACCACCGGGATTCCGGCTTCGATCAGTTCCGGTAGGGTGGAATCTTCGTCTTCTATGCCGTGTTCGTCATCGGTCACCACGCGCACCCGTACTCCGCGCCCGTGAGCTTCGATCAGGGCTTGTGTTACCCTCGGCAGGTTGAATTCGAACGCCGCTATGTCAACTGTGGAGACTGCTGAGTCTATCGCTG
>JALXEW010000046.1:1975-8358 GCA_027069285.1 Ardenticatenia bacterium
AATATGGCCAGTAGTGTGCCCGCGCCGGCGGTTATTCGCTTACGTTGTCGGTTCTGTCGACTCATTGTCTCTCCTGTCGTTCGCGTCCTGCGGCGGCTCTGCGGCCAGGTCGAGTGCCGCCAGTATCTCGTCTAGCGCCCGGTCTATGTCCCATCCGGTTGCCGTCTCGGCCCAGTTTTGCAGACGTTTGCGTAGTTCTTCCAGCTCGTCCTGATTCAGAAGCGGGGTGTAATAGCCGATCAGGCGCTCCAGACGGAATGAGATCGCATCCCGGCTCAGGGTGCTCAGGCGACCAACCAGGCGGTTAACTGCCCGTGCGATCCTCCTCACACGTCCGAGTACGTCGCCGACTTGCAGTTCTTCGGATGTAAGTTCTGCCATCGGTGGAACCTGGCGGAGTGCCCAGTTGAGTAGTCTGCTGGCGGGTTCATCCGGTAGTTCATCGGTGAGGCTTTCGTCCCCGCTCAGGTTATCGAAGGCGATGTATTCCCAGTCCCCCGGCAAAGGCATGGCTCACGTATCCTGTGGCTGTGACGGTGTACGATGGGGATTGTAACCGGGCGGGGTGTGTTATGCAATCACGGCTCACTCGGCGATCGGTACGGTTCCCAGGCGGGCATATTCCCCTCGCCGACCATCGGCGCATTCAACCGGGAGCCTTGCCCCATCCCACCAGGTGTAGACTACGACCCATAGTTCGTATTCGCCCGGTGCCGTGTTTTCCGGGATTTGCAGGCCGTGGTTGTCACGGTGGTATTCGCCTGTGACCCAGTTGCCCGTCGGCTCGAATCCGCCTGCGGGGAAGCTATCGCGTTGTGAGATCGGGCCGGTGTCCGGGTCGGCCAGGTAGACTGCCACGGTGTAGTCGGCCTCCGGTGCCCGGTCTGCGTGCCAGAGTAGGGAGATGCCGATCGGCTCTCCTGCCCTGTATGGCGGCTCCCCGGCCAGGTCATAGCCCACCAGGGTCAGTACGTCGCCGAACCGGCATTGGGTCATGTTGTAGGGCCAGCGTGGCTCCTCCGGCGCCGGGGCGTCCAGTGCCGCGAATCTGACTACGCGGGCCATCGGATCGGCTGCGTACTCGTCCAGCGGGAAGAAGTGCCTTACCATCCACCTTTCGACCGGGCGAACGGCGTAATCTATGTACGGCCCGCTGTCCACTACCAGCCAGAATATCGGGTGTTCGTCGCGGAGCCTGAGTAGTAGCGGTGGGATCGTGCGCAGGATCAGGTCGTCCGGGTTGCTCGAAATTCTCTCGGCGGGCTGCTGAGGGCTATATGCTTCGCCTGGGGAGTAGGGGAGGGCTATCAGCATTGGGGCGTCGAGTTTGTAGTAATTGTAGAAGAAGTATTTGTAGTTCGGGTTGTTCAGCAGGAGCAGGTCTTCCGGGCGGATGTTGGCTTCGATGTACGCCAGTAGCTCGCGCAGACGGGGATCGTCGGCCCGGTAGCGGATGTCGGTGTCGTGGTATAGCCCCAGCCCGATCCCGATCAGTGCTGCCGAGCTTATGACTGCTCCGATCACCGTGAGTGTGGCCTGGTACGCGGATGGTTTGTGTTTCGTCCATATGGCCAGTACCGCGCCCCATGCCGCCACGCCGATCACGCACAGGATCGGTGGGAGTGCCTGACCTGTCAGGTTCCATGCCCACTCGCGCCCGGCTGCCTGCCCCAGTAGTTTGTACCCTGTCAGGATCGGGGAGTGGGCGGGGTCCCAGACTCCAACTGTCCAGACCGGGCCGGTCAGGTTGATCTCCTCGTCGATCAGTTTCAGCTGGACGGCGAATCCCGGCACCTGGGCCATGAAGCTCAATGTGATCAGGGCGATCAGGGCCGGAGTTATCCATTTGCGGCGGCTGTGTAGTGCCGCATCGAGTGCCGCCGGTACGCCCAGCATCAGTATCGGGGTGATCGGCACCATGTATCGCGGCCCCCAGCATGTCCCGCCGTACCATGTCTCGCTGCGGAGTAGTGCGTAGGCCGCCGGGAAAGTCGCCAGGGCAACCAGTGGGATCGCGCCTTCTCGTTGTTTCCCGTGCCTGATCGCGATGACGGCGCCGATCGGCCCCAGGATCAGGATCGGGGAGTAGACGAATATGCTTTTGCCGGGGCTTATGAGGTAGCCGGCCAGGGCGTTCGTGAATGTGCCCAGGTCGGCCTGTATGTTTGCCAGCTCGGCGGCGAAGTTGAAGCGCCCGTGCCCGGATTGGAATATCAGGGCGTAGTGGCTCAGGACCCACCAGCCGAGCAATGCGAGGCCGACCGATATGATCACGGCGGCGATGATCTTGCCCCGTATCCGCCGTTCGGTGAGGCGCCGCAGCGATGATGAGGGCACTACGGCGGTCAGTATGATGGGGAGTGCGAGCAGCATTCCCTCTTTGGTCAGGGCCGCGCAGATGTAAAACACCCATCCGCCCAGTAGCCATGCCCAGCCGCCCCGATTTCTCTCGAATGCGATTTGCCATCGCTCCAGGGCGTGGATGCCGGAAAGCAGGAATAGGGCGGCCAGCGGTTCCCGGAAGAATGTTTGGGAGTACGGCAGCGCGATGGTGGTCAGTGCGAATAGGAGGCCGGTGGCAAGTGCGATCTTTTCGCCGTATCCGCGTGCCAGTACGTGGGCAAAGAGTATCGCGGCGCTTATGGCCGTGACGATTATGTTGAATGTGAAGACGGCGTGTGCTAATCCGATGCCGGGGATCGTTTCGGCCAGCCGGAATATCGGGGCGGATATGATCACTTGCATCGCCTCGGAATCTAAAGATGAGTACGAATACGGGCGAACGCTGTAGGTCAGGTTCAAACGGAAGTCGCCGCGTCTGACGAAGCTTTCGATGGCGTCGAAGAGGTATTCCTCGTCGGTGCTGGAGAATGCGCCGACGTATATGATGAACATGGCGGCGATCAGGAGCGCTACCATTGCTCCCGCTATGGCGATTCGCCGGGTCATCGGTCTCCGCTCTCCTGGGGGGTGGGGAGTTCATCCGGCGAGGTGATCCATCGGACGCGGGCCAGGAATTCGGCCAGGTTTTCGCTTTCCCGGCGCAATTCTCTGACTGCCGAGCCGATCACGTCTTCTCCCACGGCCCAGGTTCCGGATGCCTGGTAGCCGCCGTAGAATGCGAAGAATGCCTGGTTCATCTTCCTGAAGACGAAGCCGTGTTCCCAAAAGAAGCGTCTCCGCCGCTCCATATAGGTTTCTGCCTCGGAGATTCGGCCTGCCGCCAGGAGAATATCCACCATGCGCCTGGTACGATGCATTTCCCAGGCGAAGTCGAAGCCGACCGGTTCGTTTGTCTGTTCCGCCTGTTCGGGTTCTGCTTCGGCAGAAAGCCACTCCGGTGGCGACATCATCCCCGCCAGGTCTGGATGATAGCGCTGCATGACCAGCCATGCGACTTCCTCGCCTACTATGCCGGCGACGGATTCGTTGATGGTGCGCATTTGATCGGATGTGTTGTAAGATGCGCCAAGCGGGAACAGGTCGAGGTAGTGATGTGTCCACTCGTGGGCCGCTACTTCGTATGCCTGGGCCAGGTCGCCGCTTTCCAGTACCAGCGCCGGGTAGAGTGATAGGCCGGCGATCGGTACGACCAGGGCCGACATGTCCAGTTCTGCCTCGGCCTCGGCCTCGAGTGCTTCGATTTCCTCAAGGGATATGTCCGGGTCAATCAGTACGGCGGCGGCAAAGCGTATCTCGTCGCGTGGGGAAAGTACCAGCAGGCGCGGGATGGGCGAGAAGTGCATTGAAACCGGCGGTAATATGCCGCCCAGTATCCCAAGTCCTTGCCCGGCCAGTATGACCGAGACGCGGCTTTCGATCGTGGCTTCTGCGGCGGCCTGCAGCTCCGACATGAGGGCACGGGTCTCGTTTAGCCGGGTTTGCAGGTTTGCCGATTCGGTTTCGGGATCGGCTACCGACGGGTCTGCGTAAATCCGGGTGATCTGCCATTGTATGTCGTTGTGGCGACGGGTCAGCTCCATGTAGCTCAGCAGCAGGTCGGTTTTGGCGGGTTCGTCCAGGTAGCCGTAAAGGCCGAGGAATCCGGCCCGCAGTTTGAAGGCGACGGCTCCTATCTCCCATTCGGTCGCGCCGAATGTGTGTTCTCTGGCGACGGCTGCTGCCCGGAAGTTCAGGTCGCCGTATGGTGGCTGACCGGCTAATATCGTGCTCAGCGCCAGGAGTACCAGGAGCCATTCTGTGGCATCGCGTGCCTGGCGTAGGGCTTTGCGCCACTTCCGGCCTGATCGGGTGGGATGTGACATGTGTCACTCCCCCTCGCCGGATTTGACCCGCCGGGCAAGCATCAGGATGTCATGCGCACTCTGGCGAACTCCGTCGCCCTGGGCACCCAGCATCTCCGCCAGTTCTGCCACGCGGCCTTTTTCGTCCAGCCGCTCGACCCGGGTCACCGTCCGGTCGGCGGAGATGTGTTTGGACACTTTGTAGTGTACGTCGCCGAAGCCGGCCAGTTGGGCCAGGTGCGTTACCACCAGAACCTGGTGGTTTTCGGCCAGTCGCCATAGTTTTTTGCCCACTACAGCGCCAACACGTCCGCCGATGCCCTGGTCGATCTCGTCGAAGATCAGGGTCGGGGTCGGATCGGCACGGGAGAGCACGGTCTTTAGCGCCAGCATTAGTCTGGCCGTTTCGCCGCCGGAGGCTACTTTGACCAGTGGGCGCAATGGCTCACCGGGGTTGGCCGAGATCAGGAATTCAACGCGGTCTACTCCGGTCGAGTCGAATGCCAAGCGCTTTTCGCCGATGTATACGCCCTCCGGATCGTCACGCTGTTCGATTTTGACGCCGAATCTGGCCCCTTCCATGCGCAGGTCGGCCAGTTCCGTTTCGACTGCCGCCGAAAGGGATTCCGCTGCGGCATGGCGTGCGTCCGAAAGCCCTGCTGCGATCTCGCCGATCTGATGCAGCAGATCGTCTTCCTGGGCGCGCAGCTCTTCGATCCGTTCTTCGCTGTGGGTGATCTGCTCCAGTTCGGCGCGGGCGTTGGCCGAGTATGCGAGGACGTCTTGCAGGGTCGGCCCGTATTTCCGCTTGAGCGAGTTCAGGAGTTCCAGCCGTTCTTCGATCTCGCGCTGGCGCATGGGATCGAATTCGATCCCGTCGCGGTATGCCCTCAGGGCGGCGGCAAGGTCTTCTGCCTGGAAGTTCATCTCTTCTGCCTGGGCGTGGCGCGGTTCGAGGTCTGAATCCATTTGGGATAGCTTCCCGAGTATGGCCGCTACCTGACCAAGCAGGTCAGCTGCGGACGGGGCTTCGTCTTCGCCTTCGTAGAGCAGCCGGTAGGCCTGATCGGCCAGTGAGATGAGTTGCTCGGCGTTCGCCAGGCGGTACCGCTCTTTTTCCAGTTCGTTATCCTCGCCGGGACGGGGGTTTGCCGCTTCGATCTCGGCGATTTGGTAGTTGAGCATGTCTATCCGGCGGGCCAGTTCTGCTTCGTCACGCATCAGGGCCGCCAGCTCGGCGCGGATGGTGTTCAGTTCGCGCACCAGATGGGCTATTTCGCCGCGCCTGGATTCGAGTCCGGCGTATCTATCCAGCAGGTTTATGTGCTCTCTGGGCCGCAGGAGTGATAGGTGCTGGCTCTGGCCGTGTATGTCGATCAGAAGTGAGCCGAGCTCGCGGAGTATGGCCAGGGTGACCGTCCTGCCGTTGACGCGGGCTATGCTGCGACCGTCAACCCGTACCTCGCGGGCGAGGATGAGTTCGTCCGGTATGTCGCTTTCCAGTCCTTCCCGTTCCAGGATCGGGTTGATGAGTGGCCGGGTGCGCTCGTCCAGCACGAATCGCCCCTCGATTAGGGCGCGAGATGCCCCTGCCCGGATCGAGTGTCTATCGGCGCGGCCTCCAATCAGCAATCCCACGGCGTCGATTATGATGGATTTGCCGGCGCCGGTCTCGCCGGTCATTACGTTGAAGCCCGGCCCAAGTTCTAAGATCAGGTGTGAGATGATGGCAAAATCCCGTATCTCCAGTTCGCTTAGCATATCCCGCCTACCAGACCCGGAATCGGGCGATCACCGTCCCGGCAACTATGACGATGTAAAGCAATGGGGCGATCGGTGAGAATCCGACCCCTGCGTTCCCGTTTGCGGAAAGGTATACCACAGGCCACAGTGACGGCAAGATGCCGATGAGTATGGCTCCGCCTGCCACTGCCCAGATGTAGCGACCACGCCGCCTGTTTATGGCGCGGAAGATGGCCTCCGAGATCAGTCCCCCTAGTGGGATGCCCAGGCAGAGTATCATCAGTAATCCAAGTCTGACGAGCAGGTTGCCCAGTATCAGGCTGAGGGCGAATGCAACTGCGCCGGCGACCAGGTAATCGGCGACTGTGGCGTTATAGAAGGTGGCTTTGTGCTGAC
>JALXEW010000047.1 GCA_027069285.1 Ardenticatenia bacterium
ATGCGGAAATCGCCCTGGACGGTCGGTGTGCCCGGCAGGCCGGTCGAGACCAGCACCGACCGGACGAGGACGCCGTCTTCAAATGCGTACACCATCTGGTCGCTCAGGTCGACCACGATCTGCTTTCCGGTGTAGATCGTCGGGCTGGGGCCATGTGGCACCCCGACGCTGGTTTCCATGCCGGTGGATGAGGCAGGTACATACGAGGGCGCTGTGGCAGCAGTCGAGGCCGAGCCGACCGGTATGATCAACCTCTGGCCGGCGAATATCCGGTTTGGATCGGCAATCCCGTTGACCGATGCCAGAGTCGAGACGCTCACCCCATACCTCTGCGCGATCCTGCCGAGATACTCACCCGGCTGAACGACATGGTAAATCGGCTCAGCCGGGGCAGAGGTGGCCGGTACCGCAGATACCGTGGAGCCGCTGGGGATGACCAGCACCTGACCTGCGTATATCCGGTTGGGGTTGGCGATGCCGTTGGCCGCTGCCAATGCGTTAACTGTCACGCCGTATCGAAGCGCGATCCGGAACAGGGTCTCTCCGGGCTGTACCACGTGCTGGGAGCCACCCTGCGCCCCTGCGGGAGATGTGGCGGCTATGAGCAGGCACAGGGCCAGGGAGATTATTTCCAGATAGCGTCTCCAGTTCATCATCTGCGCCACCTCCTCTCTGCCGGGTTCCCACTGCGCCTGATTTATTCGAGTGTATTATAATCAAATTCGGCCTGGCGGCGCCAATGGGCACGCATCAGGCCACCACATTCTCCCGGACTGGCAAATAGAGCATATCGCGTGTATCCTACCCCCTGGCCCGATCCGACCGGAGGGTGCACATCCGATGCACGTTAAAAGTCTTCCTCTATATGCGAAACGTGTGCTTGTGCCGGTAGCCAATCCGGCCACAGCTCCGCATTTGCTTCGGCTGGCCTCGGCCCTGGCCGACCCGGATGGTGGTAGGGTGATCGCACTCTATGTCTCAGTCGGCAACGGGGAGGCCCAGGCCAACACCATCGAGCGGTTATCCAACGTCGTGGAAGCACTGGCCCGTGATGGACTGCCGGTGGAATTTATGACCGACATCGCTACCGGTCTGGCACGCGGGATACTGGATGTGGCAATCGAGGAGAACGCCGATTTGCTGATACTCGGCTCCAGAGGGGCGGAGCGAGGGAAAGCGGCAGTCGGCGCGACCGTGGAGTCGGTCGCCAGGGTAGCGCCCTGCGACCTGCTGGTTTACCGCATCCCATCGAAACCCATTGAGCGCGTGGTGATCCCGGTTGACGGCGGCGAAAACGCCAGGGTTGCGGCGCGACTGGGGTTATGTCTGGCGGATCATTACGGAGTCCCGGCAGTCGCCATGTACGTCGAATCCGAACCCGGGGCGCCGCAGTGGCTCGGACTGGCGAAGATCGAGGCCACACTCAACGGGTTGCCGGGCGCAGATCGCGTCCGCAGACAACTGATCCGGGCCGCAGATGTGGTTCGCGGGGTTCTGGCGCGGTGCGACGAGAATGATCTGATAGTGCTGGGGTTCGGGGAACCGAATCCGTTCGAAAGATGGCTCTTCGGCAAGGTGCCGCAGCGGGTGCTGACTGACTCCCCAGGCCCGGTGATCCTGACCCGCAGGGCGGTGGCCGCACGGGAATCATGGGTAAAGTGGTTCGGCAAGTGGCTCTCTCAGCGCGTCCCGGTTCTGACGCCGGTGGAGCAGGGGGAAGTCAGCAGGCAGGCGTCGGAAATGGCCCGCGCGACCATCAGCTACTCAGTCCTGGTGATCCTCTCGTCTGTGATCGCGAGCCTGGGACTGCTACAGGATAGCGCCGGGGTGATCATCGGCGCAATGCTGGTCGCGCCGCTGATGGCGCCACTGATGGCGCTCGCGGTCGGCATGACCCAGGGAAATCTGCGCCTGGTGCGAACTGCGACTGCCACGGTCATACAGGGAACGCTTTTGGGGGTGGGTATCGCGGCGGTGGTCGGATGGCTCCTGCCGCTAAAGGTGCTGACTCACGAGATGCTGAGCCGGGGACAGCCGTCACTACTGGATATGGGGGTGGCGCTTGCGTCCGGAGCGGCTGGGGCTTATGCCCTGGCCCGCAAGGACATCCCATCGGCGCTGGTGGGAGTTGCGATCTCAGCGGCGTTGATCCCGCCGGTGTGCACCGTTGGATTGGCACTGGCTATGGGCAAAATCGGCGTCGCAAGGGGGGCGTTCCTGCTGTTTTTGACCAACGTGGTTTCTATTATACTTTCCGGGGCGGGAATATTCATCTGGCTGGGCGTCCGACCGGCGGATAAGGAGCGATACCGGTATCGGCTCTGGATGTCGCTGGGGCTGCTGGTGGTGTTGGCGCTGCCGCTGGCTGTGGTGCTGACCGATGCTTCCTGGCGGGCTACCAGGGCTAACGCGATAATCCGGGCACTGGAGACTGAGTTTGGGGAGGATACATTGGTGGAAGCGGAGATCACCTCTTATAACCCCCTGCACGTGATCGCTACCATACGGTCTGGGGAACGTATAGACTCATCGGACGTTGGGCGTGCCAGGGATACGCTTTCGAGATGGCTTGGGGAACCCGTGGAATTGGAGGTGGTGGTGTGGCCGGTCGTCGATGCGCCGGAATGAAAAGGGTGGCTCTCTCGGCATCGGTGCCGATCCTGCTAATCGGGGTGATCCTGGGCTTTGTCGTCCGGCAGGCCGAGGCCCAGGAGGGAAGCAGCCTCACGATGTCGCTGGAGGCGGGATTCGATGGGTACTTCCGGCGTGCGGAATGGTTCCCCGTGGTGATCACGCTGAGCAACAACGGGCCGGATTTGGTCGGCGTCGTATCGGTGCACCCAACCGGGGGATCGCCGGGGGTGACCTTCACCACTCCGGTGGAGTTACCCTCTCAATCCCACAAGCGCATTATGATGGCCGTGTTCGTGGATGGGTTCGTGCGCGAGATAACCGCCGAGCTGATAGTCGGCGGGGAGGTGATCATCAGCGCGACCGATGAGGTGGCGCCGCTCGCCGGGAGTGACGTCTTCTGCCTGGTATTGGGACGTCGGGCCGGCGCGGCTTTCGACCTGGCGGACGTGGCCGGGAGACGGTGGAATATATACCAGGCCTCGATCTCCCCAGACCAGGTGCCGGAAAGCGCCGAGGCTCTGCGGAGCGCGGACGTGATCTTCGTCCGTGAGGCGGATACCGGCAGGCTGACCGAGATGCAAAAGGAGGCACTGGCCGATTGGGTGCTATCCGGCGGGCATTTGATCGTGACCGGCGGGATCGGTTGGCAGGCTACCGTCGCCGGGCTTGGCGATCTGATGCCGGTACACGTGGAAGGGGTGATAGAGGTTGACGCCTCACCACTGGTGTGGTTCGCTGGCGGGGATTCGCTTCTGGATGGCACGGTTCAGGCCGCAACCGGCGAGTTGAGCGAGGGGGCCACGGCCTTGCTGAGCACGGATGATGGCGAGATCCTGTTGGCCCGCCGGGACTACGGGATCGGGGCGGTGGACTATCTGGCCGTTGACCCGGCGTCCGGCATCCTGCGCCGCTGGGAGGGATGGGACAGGTTCTGGTTCTCGCTCCTGACCATGATCGGGCCGGAGATGCCGTGGGTTGACGGGATACAGGATGAGTGGGGTGCGTTGGCCAACGTTGGGATAATGCCATTCGTGGATTTGCTATCGGCCCGGCAATTCTGCCTCCTGAGCCTGTCATATACGTTGCTGATTGGGCCTGGGGCCTACATGGTGCTCAAACGGCTGAGACGTTTGGAACTGGGGTGGATTGTCATCCCGGCGGTGGCGTTAACGGCGGCACTCGGATTTTACTTTGCCGGGGTGGCGGTGCAGGGACTCAGGCCGATAGTCGGCAGGATGGATGTGATCCAATCCTGGCCGAACTCCGACCGCGCCCGCGTGGATGGGATTATGGGCGTCTGGGGTCCGGAGAGGGGCAACTACAATGTGGAGTTCGAGCCGGGTTTTGCCATGCGCCCGATACTGCCCGATCCGTCGCAAAGCCCCTGGGCCGGCCAATTACAGGATCGGCTTATCGTCTTGGAGGAGGGTGATTCCTTCAGTATGCCCGATATGCCCATGCCCGTGTTATACGATATTGGCCTTGGGGCGACCGGCTACCGCGATGCGCCCGGCCTGGCCGGCGAGGCGACGATTGCCGTGGGGGCCTCGCGGGTTGAGGTGACAGGGCGTGTGATCAACGGCACGGATATGCGATTCGACGATTGCTACGCCCTGATCCTGGATACCTCGTACAGGATCGGGCCGCTTGAACCGGGGGAGGAGGCCGATTTCTCGTTAGGAACCGTGGCGGATACCCCCATCCCGCCCAGGTACGGCAATATCGAGAGGCAATACTTCGTCACATTACCACCCGCTTCCGCACAGTCGCCCCAGATGCCCCCTCCCATCCTTGCCCAGCCGCCCATGTCGTCGCCTCGGTATCCCGACCTTCTTGTGGATACTTCAGTCATGTATGACGATTCACCGCAAGGGCGCGAAAGCCGACGTAGATACAGCCTGGTCTCGGCGCTGACCGCTAACCCGAATGCGGCGTGGGACGGGAACGCATATGCCATGTGCTGGACGGATAGGCCGCCGTTTGAAGCTCTGGTGAACGGCCTGTCCACTCGCCTGGCGGCGACTACCCTGGTGATCTCGCAACTGCAAACGAATCTGAACCCGGAATCCGCAGACGGCGAATTACTCGTCCCGGTGGGTATGATGAGGTGGTATCCGGGGCGCTCGCCGGGGGCGACGCAGGCGACGCCCATAAGCTCCGGGAGCACTTCGATAATGACCGGTGGTGACTACCTGGAATTCGGATTCGCGCCGCTGGACGTGATCCGGCTATCAGAGGTCACGGCGGTGATATTGGACGTGCGAGGTTCCGGGAATTCGGCGCCGGTCGTGGATTTGTGGTCGTGGGATGAGGGGGAATGGATCGAGGTAGGCACCGGATGGGGCCAGATGGTGATCACCGGGCCGGATGCGTTCGTCGGGCCGGGGAACGCGGTTGAAGTACGGGTGCGCGTCGGCTCGCAGACGGATTCGTTCATGGTGGATCGGGTCACAGCCTCGCTGCGCGGTTACCACGAGGATGCCGCAAGGGTGGCCGATCTGAGGGCAGGTGACAATTCGGGAAGGTGAGCGTGGATGCGATTATAGAGACCGAGGGTCTGACCAAGCGATACGGTAAGGTGACGGCCATAGACGGGCTTTCGATCCGGGTGGAGAAGGGCGCCGTGTACGGATTCGTAGGCCCAAACGGGGCCGGGAAGACTACTACCATGCGTATCCTGGCGACTCTGACCAGGCCTACCGCCGGGAAAGCATGGGTCGGCGGGTACTCGGTGACAGAGGAGCCACGTCAGGTGCGCCGGTTGATAGGCTATATGCCGGATTTCTTTGGGATATACGGCGATATGACGGTGAGGGAGTATCTGGAGTTCTTTGCAGCCTGCTATGAGATACCGGAATCCCGGCGTCACGGCCTGATAGACGACCTGCTGGAATTGGTGGATCTGACCCATCGCCAGAACGACATGGTGGACAAGCTCAGCCGAGGGCTTAAGCAGCGGCTATGCCTGGCGAGGACTCTGGCCCACGACCCGGAAGTTCTCATCCTGGATGAGCCGGCGTCCGGGCTGGACCCACGCGCCAGGATCGAGATACGCGAGCTGCTGGTGGAGCTGGCCCGGATGGGCAAGACCATCTTCTTTTCCTCGCATATCCTTTCGGATGTTGAGGAAATATGCACCCACCTGGGGATCATCGAGGCCGGGAAGCTGGTGGCACAGGGGGATGTGGCCTCGATGCGGGCGATCTGGAAACCCGAGCGAGACATCACCCTGGTCGTACTGGATGGCCCGGATAACGCGAAAGCGATTCTGTCCGACCTGGAGGGAGTGTCCGAGGTCGAGGAAATGCCATGCCCCGAAGGCAGACATTGCCTGCGCGTGATTTTTTCCGGTGACGACGAGGCCGTCAGCGAGATGGTGCGCCGATTGGTTGAGGGGGGCGTCCGGGTGATCGGGGTCTCGGAGGCGGAAAGGACTCTGGAAACGGTCTTCATGCGGGCCACAAAGGGCCTGGTGACGTGAATCGGAGCCGGATATGAGGGCGGTGACTGCGGTCTTGGGAAGATTGGGTGGAACTATCAGCAGGTGGCGTCGCAACCCCGTGCTGATCAAGGAACTGCGGGGCCGGATAAGGGGAAAGCGTGCCTACCAGATATTGGCCGGGTATCTGGGGCTTTTGGGGCTATTCCTCTCGATGGTCTACTCTGTATATACGTCCGAGGTGAGTTATACGGCCAATGCACAGGCCATGCTCCTGATGGGGCAGGTGATCTTCTGGAGCGTCATCGGCGCCGAGATGATGATGGTGATATTCATCACGCCGTCGCTGGCATCCGGTGCCATAAGCGGCGAGCGAGAAAGCCAGACTTTTGAGTTGCTGCGCACCACCTTGCTCCCGGCACGGGCATTAGTCTGGGGCAAGATAAGCGCGATCATGATATTCGTGGTGATGTTGCTGGTGGCGGCATCGCCTTTTGTGGCAATATCGTTCCTGTTCGGCGGGATTTCACCCGTCGAATTGGCGGTGATGCACGAGATGCTGTTGGTGACGGCGTTCGGATTCGGGGCGGTGAGCCTGGCGTTTTCGGCTCGGTCTCGGCGCACTTCGACGGCCAGCCTGCTTTCTTACGCCTTCGCGCTGATCATGACCGGCGGGGTGCCAATAGCGACGCTGGCGATCGCGACAATAGCGGCAAACGTGTTCGCTCCCACCGGGGGTATGCTTCAGTCGCTCGGCACCCAGTGGGGGGCGGGCGCCGATTATGTGATCATGAGCGTGCTATCCACCAACCCATTCGCCACTATCTTGGTCACCGGCGGGGCATGGGTTAGCGATGGATCGATCTGGATGCTGCGCTTGCAGTCATTCACCGGCGGGAGCTTATTCTCGTTCCCATCCCCGTGGTTGCCGTACACTGCATTCTATCTGCTGATGGGACTGATCGCGTTGGAACTGGCCATCAGGTGGGTACGCAGGCCGATGGATTGAGGATGCGAAAATGATCGGGATGGGCAGACTTGTCAGGTGGGAACTCTGGCGACGACTGGCGTTGAGCCTGATATGGCTGCCACGCGGAGTGGCCGCCGGGGGAGCTGTAGGGTTGACGTTGGCACTGGTCGGGCGGATTTGGCCGCTGATGACCGCATCGCAGCTGGATACCCTGGCCTGGGGCGCGGTGCTGAGCGGGATAATCGCATCGGTCGCGTTTGTATGGCTCAGGCCGTTCCGACGTCTGGAGCTGGCCCGCAGATTCGACCTGATCCTCGGCCTCAAGGAAAGGATGAGCACGGCCCTGGAAATTGCATCCGGCAGGCTGAATGCAGGCCGGATATGGCGGGAGCGCCTGGCAGAAGACCTATCTCAGAGCGTGAAAGCGGCCAACATTCAGAAAGCCCTGCCGTTGCGGCTGAGGATGTGGGAGCTGGCAGTGTCGGCTGTAGTGATAGGCCTGTTGTGGCTGGCGCTGTGGCTGCCGAATCCCGCAGCGGTCGAAGCGGCGAGGCGTCGGGAAGTGGCCGCAGTGATAAGCGAGCGTGCCGCCGAAGTCCAGGCGATACTGGACGAGATCGAGGCGATGGATGGCATCCCAGATGAGGCGCGCCGGCAAATTTCAACCCTGATGATGGATACGCTTGAAGTGTTAACCAGGCCCGACCTGAGCCTGGAGGAAGCGATTGCCGCGCTGGCGGATACCGAGGATACACTCCGCGCCCTGGCCGATACGACAGATGAGGAGTTGGAGCGAGTCCTGCAAGAGGCGGCCTCGCACCTGGCCGGGACCGAGATGGCCGATATGCTGGCCCAGGCGTGGCAGGAAGGCCGGTTCGATGAGATGTCCGGGCTTTTCGAGGGCATGTCCGAGGAGCAAATGCGCCAGATGGCAGAGGCTTTGGCGCGGGCCGCGCCGTCGCTGGGGGAGCTTTCGCCAGAGGCCGCCGAGAGGCTGGCAGAGGTGGCCTCGGCGCTCGAAGCCGGCGATGCCGAGGCGGCGCAGGCAGCTATGGAGCAGGCTTCTAATGCGCTGGCAGAGGCCATCCGAGAGAACGAGCAGCTGGCAGAGGCCGCCCGCCGTGTGGCGGAAAGGATGCGATCCGGTCAGAGTGCTATAGCAGCCGCCGGCTCCGAAGGCGAGGGGATGGGCGCGGCAGGCCTGGAGCCACATACTCAGGGGGCGGGCGCGGCAGGGAATGAGGGCCAGGCCGGCGGCGGCAGTCCGGCCACCGGGGGAAGCGACAACCTCGGCGAAGGCACAG
>JALXEW010000048.1 GCA_027069285.1 Ardenticatenia bacterium
GATATGGGGGCGGAGCCGGCGGCGTCCCATCCGCCCGGTTGCCGTGGGAGGCCATCGTAGTGGATAACGCCTCAACCGACGGCAGCGTCGAGGCAATCCGGGAGCGATTCCCGAACGTGAGACTCATCGTCAATTCCGAAAACCTTTACTACTCTGCGGCCAATAACCAGGGGATCGCTGCGGCATCCGGGCGGTACGTGCTGATCCTCAACTCCGATACCGTCATAGTGGGCGACGTTTTGCGGCAACTGATCTCCCGGATGGACGCCGATCCCAGGATCGGGGTGGCAACACCGATGATGCTAGACCCGGATGGCACCATCCAGCGGATATGCGCCCGATTCGCGACGTACCCATACCTCCTGTATGCATACACATTCCTCGGCAGGCTGCGTCCGAGGGCAAGGGCGAGGATCGAAGCCCACATCTGGTACGCCGATTGGGATAGGCGGACTGAACGCGAGGTCGAATTCGTGCCAGGCTCATGTATGATGCTCAGGCGCGGCGTGCTGGATGCGCTGGGCGGGTTCGATGAGCACCTGGCCCACTACTTCAGCGATGAGGATTTGTGCCATCGGGTTCGGGCCGCCGGGTGGAGGGTGATGTACTACCCGCTGCGGGGTGTGATACACTACGAGGGTGCCAGCGCTCGAAAACATCGCGGCGGAGTGACCGGGCTTTACCTGCGCGATTTGCTCCGATTTACCGGCAAGCACTTCGGCATGGCAAGGCGTAACCTGTTGGCGGCCATGCTGATCCCGAATCGGCTTTACAGATGGCTCAAAAATGGGCGATAGGAAACCATTGCTTTTCATTTCCTCATATACGGGCCTGGGTGGCGGCGAAACCAGCCTGTTGAACCTGGCACATGCCCTCAAATCGCTCGACCGTTACCGGCTACACCTTTTAACACCGCGCCACGGTCAATTGACCGATGCCTGGGGAAATATCGGGCCGGCCCACATCATCCCATACCGTCCGGCAAACGTGAACTTCATCCCGGCGCTATGGGGCCGGTTCCCTGTCGTTCGCAGGATGGCCGATCTGATGCATCGGGAAGGGATCGCGCTCGTCCATAGCGACTACCACTCCCTGGTCTACGCCGCGTATGCCGCCGACGTCCCCGTGATCTGGACGTGTTCCGGATGGTGGTTCCGGCCCAGGCCGTGGCAGGGGGAATTCTTCGCCGGCAGGGTTGCGCGGATAATCGCCTCGTCAAGGGCCATCCGGGCCGGATTCCTGGGCGACCCACCGAGAGTCCCGCCGGAAAAGGTGGAGATGTGGTGGCTGGCAGTGGATTTGAGTCGCTTCCGCCCGGACGTGGATGGGGAGTCATTTCGCCGGGAACTCGGAATAGGGGCGGACGTGCCGATTGTGAGCCTGATCGCGCGATTCCAGTCGGTGAAAGGCCATGAGTACTTCCTGGCGTCTGCCCGGAAGATCGCCGGCTCCAGGCCGGAGACGACGTTTATCATCGCCGGCGAGAACGTGACCGGGCGCTCGGCCAATGAGAGGTATAAGCGCCGGGTGCTGGCAATGGCCAGGCGCGATCCGATCTTGCGGGAGAGAGTCCGATTCGTCGGATTCCGGTCGGATGTGGAGCGGGTCATTGCCGCATCGGATGTGGTGGTATGCAGCTCGCTTTTCGAGTCGTTCGGCATGGTGCCGATAGAGGCGATGGCTTGTGGGAAGCCGGTGGTGAGCACGAACGTCGGCGGCCCGGCGGAGACCATAGTGGATGGGGAGACCGGTTACCTGGTGCCGCCGCGAGACCCGGACGCGATTGCCGATAGGGTGATACGTCTACTGAGCGATCCGGCCCTGAGAGGGAGAATGGGGCGTGCAGGCCGCTCACGCGCCGAACGGTATTTCGACATACGTGACTACGCGGCCAGATTCGCCAACCTGGTGGATAGCCTGATTCCGTGAGCGAGATGACGCTCTGGCCGGGGGTGCCCGGATGTGAATCGGCTACTCGCCGATCATGATCCTGCGTCCGACCGGCCAGGCGACCACGATCACGCGGTGACTGTTGCCCGTTTCCGGCCAGCAGGAGACCAGGGTCAGCCGCTCATCGTCGCTCGGAGCTATCCATCTGGCGTTTTCCAGGCGTTCCCGGATCGGTCGCCCGGCCTCGGCAAGCGTCATCGTGCGGACTACGACGTATCGGAATTCCACATTGCCGCCGATCACGGTGATCTCGTCGCCCGGCACCAGTTCCACCAGGCGTCGGAATACCGCTCCGCGTATATTGTGATGCCCGTTGAGCACGGTATTGCCCGGCTCGCCCAGCATCGCGGAACTTTCATGCCAGCCCACAGCGTTATCCGGCACCTCCCACTGAGCGTAGAGGCTACCGTCCAGCCGCACCGTTCTCCATCCGACCGGCACTACCGGTGCATCCACCTCTATAGCCGGGATGATCAAACGTTCCGGTGGAACCGGCGGCAATGGCGTATATGTGGGC
>JALXEW010000049.1 GCA_027069285.1 Ardenticatenia bacterium
TTCCGGCTCCGGTTCGCCTTCCTGTGCGGTGGCGACCGGGGTTGCCTTTTTGGCGGGGGGTTCCCGGCGGGTCTTGGGGTTCACCGGCTCGCGAGCGGCCATTGCGGCCTCGGCTTCTTCCAGCAATTTTTCCAATGGCTCGCCGTTTTTGAGTCGTTGGAATCTGTCCCAGGTGCCCAGTTTTTGCAGTATCTGCTGTACCGGCTCGCTCGGCTGTGCGCCAACGCTCAGCCAATATAGCGCTCTATCTTCTTTGATGGTTATGGTTTCAGGTTCAGTCCTGGGGTTGTAGAACCCGATTGCTTCTATGTATTTGCCGTCTCGCGGGCTACGTGAGTCGGCGACGACTATGCGGTAGCTGGGTTGTTTTTTGGCGCCTACCCGGCGCAGGCGGATACGTACCATACCCTGATACCCTCTCTCCTTTTTGCTGATTTGTTGAACTTAACGGAAAAGCCCCGGAATCGAGGGCCGTTTCCCTTTTGCCAGTTGTTTCATCATGCGCCGCACCTGGCGGAATTGTTGCAGGAGCGCGTTCACATCCTGGACGGTGGTTCCGCTCCCTCTGGCGATCCGGCGTTTGCGGCTGGCGTTGATTATGCGCGGGTTACGGCGTTCATCGGGCGTCATCGAGCAGATGATGGCTTCTATGCGCTTTAGTTGCTGCTCGGTGGTGTCGGCGGGCATTTGTCCGGCGATTTGTGAGAAGCCCGGTATCATTTCCAGGAGTTGTTGGAGCGGCCCCATTTTGCGTAGCTGGCGCAGTTGTTCCAGGAAGTCCTCCAGCGTGAATTCGTCACGTTGGAGTTTGCGCCATTGGCGTTCGGCCATTTCCCGGTCGAATGTTTCCTCTGCTTTTTCGATGAGGGTGAGTATGTCGCCCATCCCCAGGATGCGTGAGGCCATTCGGTCCGGGTGGAATTCTTCCAGGGCGTCGGTTTTCTCGCCGGTGCCCAGGAATTTGATGGGGACGCCGGTGACTGCCCGCATCGAGATGGCGGCGCCGCCACGCGCATCACCGTCTATTTTTGTAAGGATCAGACCGGTGAGTCCGACTCGTTTGTTGAAGCCTTCGGCGATTCTGACGGCTTCCTGGCCGGTCATCGCATCGGCTATGAGCAGGACTTCTGCCGGGTTTGTCCGGTGTTTGATGGCTTCCAGTTCGGCCATCATCCGGTCGTCGATTTGCAGGCGGCCTGCCGTATCCAGTATGACGACGGTCGCCCCGGCCTTTTTGGCCGTTTTCAGCCCGCGCGCACATATGGCGGGAGGGTCTTTCCCGACTCCCTCGCTGTAGCTCGGCAGCTCGAATTGGGCCGCCAGGGTCTCCAATTGCTCCACGGCGGCAGGCCGGTAGACGTCCGCCGCGATCAGCCAGGGTCTCTCGCCCTTTTGGCGCAGGTACCTGGCCAGTTTGACCGCTGTTGTGGTCTTGCCCGAACCTTGCAGGCCCACCAGCATGATCACATGCGGCGGCGGGCCGCCGAGGTTCAGTCGGCCAGGCTCGCCCAGTGTGGCGATCAGTTCTTCATATACGATCTTGATCACCTGCTGGGCGGGGGTCAGGCTTTTTATCACTTCCGCCCCGACCGCGCGCTCTTTGACCCGCTTGATGAAGTCTTTGACGACTCCGTAGTGTACGTCCGCTTCCAGCAGGGCGAGACGTACCTGCCGCAACGCGGCGTCAACATCGCCTGCCGAGAGTCTCCCACGGCGGCTCAGTTGGGCGAAAACCGCCTGCAATTTCTCGGTCAGGTTTTCGAACATGGCATCTCAATCCTGGGGAGCGGATTGTAGACTAATAGGGCGGTTTCGTCAAATCCGCCGATCTGGGCGTGTGCGTGGTCGTTGGGGGTTTATGATATAATCCGGGTGGGAGCGGTGAGGTAGCCGCGTTTTCCATCTTCGCCCGCCCTCGGAGGAGGTTTGAGATATGCCCATACCTTATGATGCTCTGGAGAGGACTTTTGTGGTGCTTTCCCCGGATGATACGGTCGCGCGGGCTATGGATGAGATCGAGAGCCGTGGGGGGGCTTCGTTTTGGTTTGTTGTGGTCTGGGATGGGGATGTTTTCCGTGCGGCTCCCCTGGGCGAGTTTTTGGATTATGCCGGGGTGCCGTTTGGGGAGCTTTTGGGGCTTTCGCTGGGCGATCTGAATCTGCCGGTGGTTGAGGTCGTCGATCGGGATGAGATCGGGCTTGACGAGGCGAGGGAACGGGCATACGAGAGTGATGCCGGGGCGTTGATCGTGCTCGAGGGCGGTGAACCGATCGGCCTGGTGGATATTGGCGGGCGTAGTCTTGAGGAGGATTTGCTGGCCATTCGCCGGAGGTTGGAAAAGGAGGTGTCGCCGCCGACTCCGGCTGGGGAGGGTTTGTGGAACGCTTCACCGGTGGCCGAGGATGTGATGGTCGAGGCCGACTCGGTGCCGGAACGGGAGGGGGAAACCC
>JALXEW010000050.1 GCA_027069285.1 Ardenticatenia bacterium
TGGACAGATCGAGGAGCGGGATGGGGAACGCTATCTGAGGCTGACGCTGGCATGGCGGGCACTCGATGTGATGGGGGAGGCTTATTGGTTTGGCGCCATACCGGTCGCGCCGGATGGAACGGTCGGTGAGGCGTTGGACTGGCAGCCTCACTATAACGGCAGCCTCTACCCTACCACGTGCTGGCGCCCCGGCGAGGTGGTCACCGATACCGTCGAAATCCCATTGGGAGACCTGCCGCCGGAGGGCTTGTGGGTCAGCCTGATGGTTCATAATGTGCGTGCGGGACGTCCGCTGGAGGTTATCTCGCCCGGCACAGAGCCGGATTCCCAATTGGGAATCGGCCCGTTCCCGGTGGAGTGAAGGCGATGCGTTCCCTGTTCTCCGAGCTGAGGCGTCACGGCATATTGATCGCGATCATGGCGGTTGGGGTCTTCCTGCGCTTCAACGATCTCGGCCTCGTGGAGCATAACGTCGATCGGGCATACCCTATCTACCAGGCGCTCCGTACACTGGATGAGGGGTTCCTCCCACTGACCGCCCAGGGCACTTCGGTGCTGTTCGATAATCCGCCGTTGATGGGATATATCCTCGTGTTACCTGTCGCGATATGGCGCTCGCCGTATGCGGCGTATATCTTCGTGACCGCGCTGAATTCACTGGCACCATATCTCGTCTACCGCCTGGGGATCAGGCTGATGGATAGACGCAGGGCACTTGTGGCCGCCGCGCTGATGGCTTTCAACCCCTGGGTGATCGAGTACAGCCGCTACACGTGGGTACAAGGGTTGCTGCCGTTCCTGACGACGCTCACAGCATGGTTGCTGTTCCCAGTTATGGCCGGCAAAGCCACCCATCCGATCCGCAGGACGGCATTGGGGCTGATCGCGCTGGCGGTGATGTGCCATACTTATCTGCTGGCGTTCGCCACGCTCGCGCCGACTATAGTCCTGATGGCGATATTCAGGAGACGGGTGCCGATCAAAGGGGTCTTAATCGGCACGGTGGCTTTCCTGGCGCTGTTTATCCCCTATGCGGTGGGGCTGGCCTCGCAATTCGAGCACACTTCCGCCCGGCTCGCATCGTTTGCCGGTAGCGGCCCACATCTGAGCGCGGAGGCGTGGTGGCACGCCGTGCGCCTGGTCACCGGCAGCGATTACGAGTTGGCTCGCGGCACCGGGGCACCGATAAATGACGTGGAGTTACGCCATGTACTGACCCAGGCTGCTCATTATGCGCTCCTGGCAGCGCTGATGGGCGGGATCGTCGCATCTGTGATCGCCGTGGCGAGGGGCGGCAACGGGAATCCGCAGCCAGATGGCAGAGGTGGCTCACCGGTATCGCGGGAGTTCGCGCTGATGGCTTTGATATGGTTCGGGATGCCGGTTTTGATGATGAGTTACGTCGGGTGGCCGGTGCACCCGTTCTACCAGCTGATCGGTATCCCCGGCGGGTATCTGCTGACGGCAATCGGGGTCGGGCTGCTGACGGACAGGGCGGATATACACGGCGCCCTCTCACTCGCGGAGGCCGCGCTGGTGATAGCCGGGATCGGCCTGGCAGTACTCGGCGGCGTCAACAGCGTCAGATATGCGCAGGAAACCGCTGCCTTGCCGGGCGCACACGGGCTTGGCGCGCTGCCACTGGATGTGGGCATCGAAATGGGACGGGTTGTGGCGGAATTGCAGCCGCCGGATGCGCCGCCTGAGGTCTATATAGACCTGGATTCCTGCACCATAAGCAGCCTGAGCGGGATGGTGCTGGAAAGTTACCGGGATGCCCGCTATCCGGCGCTTTCGGTAGTGCCTGCGTGGCCTGGAGCGTTAACGGTGCTATTTGCCGAGGATGACGATCCACCGGCACCGCTTTTCGCAGAGTACCTGGCAGATTATGAGATCGAGCTTGCGGATGGGACTTCGATCCGCTTCTACCGGTATCCCTGGGGCAGCCGAGACCCGGCGGTGAGGCCGTCATCGGAGGTCGGATGGCCCACCGATCTCGGCATCTCCCTCTGGGGAGTCGATCTGCCGGGGGATTGGGAACCCGGCGAGCCTTTTGTGTTGCTCACATGGTGGCTGGTGGGCGACGAGTTGCCACCGGACGTGGGCGAATGGCTGGCAGGGCCTTTTGTGCACGTTTTCGACGCAACCGGCGAGCGGATCGCAATAGGAGACGGTGAGGAGGTGCCCGGATACCGGTGGAGGCCGGGCGATCTGTTCATCCAGAGGATCACTATAGGGCTGCCGGATGGAATTGAGATGCCGTTGGAGATCGCAATAGGGCTTTATGACCCAATTCGCAATCGGAATGCGATGTTCACTCCGCCGGACGGGGAGCCGAGGTTAAGCTATACCTGCTCCTATCCGCCGGATTGAGTGCGCGGTTCCGGCGTCCCGACTGCCCGGATTTCGATTATCACGCTTGTGGATTCAATGGTCGGTGTGGGGG
>JALXEW010000051.1 GCA_027069285.1 Ardenticatenia bacterium
GGGTTGCCTGTTGGGAGTGGGCGTGGCACTCGTGCTATCAACCTGCGTATGCCTGCTGGCGGGCGCGATAGTGGCGAGCAGCCTCCAGGCCCGGCTCAAGGATAGCATCGCCCGCCTGGAATCTATCCGTGATAGAGAGGTGTTCGAAAGCACCCGCATATACGACCGACATGGCCTATCACTCTACGAGGCATTCGAGGAGGGACGACGTACCACGATCCCGCTCGAACGCATCCCCGAAAGGGTGATCCAGGCCACGATCGCAATCGAAGACGATACCTTCTATGAGAACATCGGCGTTGATGTGCCGAGCATAATCCGTGCCGCATGGCAATGGCTGACAACCGGCCAGATCGTATCCGGCGGCAGCACGATCACCCAGCAATTGGTGCGCCAGATCGCGTTCGACTACGAGTACCGCACCGAACGCTCGATCCGCCGCAAGCTGGACGAGGCACTGCTGGCGATCATGCTCACCAATATGATGAGCAAGGACGAGATACTGGAGCTTTACCTGAACGAGATATACTACGGTAACCTGGCATACGGGATCGAGGCGGCGGCGGAGGTCTACTTCGGCAAATCGGCAGAGGATTTGACCCTGGCAGAGGCAGCACTACTGGCCGGGCTGCCACAGGCCCCCGCCGAACTCGACCCGCTTTCCGGCGACCCGGAAACGGTGGCCGCCGCGCGCGAACGCCAGAGACTGGTGCTCGACCGGATGGTCGAGGAGGGATTCATCACCCGCGAGCAAGCCGACGCAGCCTTCGCCCAAGACCTGATCATGGCCCGCCCAGAAGTGAGCATGGAAGCGCCTCACTTCACCGTCTACGCCCAGGAGGAATTGGAGGTCATCCTGAACGCAATGGGCCTGGACCCAACCCTGATCAACAACGGCGGCCTGGAAGTATACACCACTCTCGACCTGCGCTATCAACGCCTGGCCGAACGGATCGTCGCAGACCAGGTGGAGACGATGCGCGATGAGCATAATATGCATAACGCAGCCGCCGTGGTGATCCGCGTGGCAACCGGCGAGATATTGGCAATGGTCGGCAGCGTGGACTACTGGGACGATGAGATAGACGGGCGGGTCAACATGATCACTTCACCCAGGCAACCCGGCTCGGCCATCAAGCCGCTCACCTACGCCGCCGCACTGGAACTGGGTTGGACCACGGGCGACGTGCTGTGGGACACGGAAACTCATATACCATCCGGCAACGAGGTCTACATCCCGGTTGACTACGATAACAGTTACCACGGCCCGGTCAGAATGCGCTACGCCCTGGCGAATTCGTATAACATCCCGGCTGTCCAAATGCTGCGATGGGTCGGGGTGGATTATCTGCTTTCGACCGCTGCCAGGTTCGGGATAGCATCGCTTGGGGCCGATCCCAGCAGATATGGCCTTTCCCTCACCCTGGGAGGCGGCGAGGTGACCCCACTGGAGCTGACCCAGGCCTATACGGTATTCGCCAACGACGGCTACCTGGTACGCGCGGTCTCGATCCTGTGCGTGATAGACCGCGACGGTAACATCCTCTATCAGTACGAGGACGGATGCCCACACGGCACCCAGACTCCGACCACGGTCAACGCGGTGGCAAACCCACAACCGGTGATAGACCCCCGAATCGCGTTCATCATCAGCGACATCCTGGCCGACAACGAGGCCCGCACGCCCGCAATGGGCGCCCACTCCCCGCTTAACACCGGCGACCTGCCCACCTCGGTCAAAACCGGCACAACTAACGACTTCCGGGATAACTGGACGGTCGGCTATACCAGTAACGTGGCAATCGGCGTCTGGGCAGGCAATACGGATAACTCGCCGATGCAAAATGTCTCCGGCCTGGCCGGGGCCGCCCCCATCTGGCACGATCTGATCACGTCCATCTACGCCGATGACGACCTGCTGGCCGTCCTGGCCGACGATGGGGTTTTGCGCCCGGACTGGCGCGTGCCACCATCCGGCGTGAGCCAACGGGTGCTCTGTGCGCTGAGTTCACTTTCCGACCCGGTCTCGGACTGCCCACGCACACGTCTTGAATGGTTCCTGGATACGCCGGCGATGTACCCAGACGCGAACGGTAACTGGGTGATGGCACCCGCCAGAGCGACACCTCAGGCACCAGGCGGCAACGATCCAGATTCCCCGTTGGTGGCACAGGTCGAGCCGGGACTATGGCAGGCGACGGTCATGCCACTGCCGGAGGGATTGGCGCAAACGGTGGCGGTGAGTTCGACCACGCCGGGGATACCCGATCCGCCACCGCCGCGATATTGCATAGTGCCTCGCAGATATGAAGGCGTGCCCGGTCTGCAAACCCTGCTCTTCATAGAGCCACCACCGGTGCCCGACGATGCGATATTCGCCAGGCTATACTCCCGCGACCATAATATACCGATCCTGCCGCCGGTCACCTGCAGCACCGCCATAATGGAAACGCTGCTCGGCGGACGGGACGGCCTGGAAGCCGTCTGGTACATATCCGACCCGACGCCTGGCGAGCAGGTAAGCGGCGTGATCCCGATAATCGGCACCGCGAATTTCCGCACCGACCAGGTACAGTTCTACAAGCTGGAGATCGGCTGGGGCGAGAATCCGCAGGAATGGGTCACATTGGGCGATCTGCACTACGAACCGGTTATAGACGACGTTCTCGAATGGCTGCACGCCGACGCACTCGACCCAGGCCCATACGTGCTACGCCTGGTATTGGTCAAGATAGATAGCAACACTGCCACGCCCTACGAGGTTCCGATCACAATTGTGCGTTGACGTTTTCTTGCGCCTTTGCCACGGATTGGGGCATACTTATCGTATAGTACGCAGCTCCTTGTTATGAGGTTGTAATGTAATGGCGGATAACCCATCTTTAACACCAAAAAACCTATTCGCGGAGTATGTAAGAAGACGAAAGAGCGGACAGTCACCGGATGAGATCCTGCAGGCGCTGCTGACCCCCGCCAAACTGCTCACCCGCCAGGAACGCAAGCGCTTGAGCGCGATGATCGGCAAGTGGGAAAGCTCTGAGGGCAAACGCCACCCGGTCTCCGACGATAGGAGCCACCCATCAAGGGCCAAAACCCCACAGGAAGATGCCGTGATCTGCCCCAACTGCGGTAAGCCAAATCCAAAGCAGGCAGTCCATTGCTACGCATGTGGCCACGTGCTGATACCCCCCACAGGCACCAGCAGCACCCGCCAGCTGGAAAATGGGGACGAGCTAGGCGCCGATGACAGGTGGGGTTCCGCTTACTTCGGCAGCAACACCACCCTGGTCTTAGAGGTGCGAGGTAGCGACAGGCCAATAGAAGTGAAGCCGGCGGAAGATGTCGAGATAGTGATTGGCCGAAGTGCCAGGGATAGCGTGCTATACCCCGATGTAGACCTGGTTCCATACGGGGCCGAGGAGGCCGGTGTTTCCCGCCTGCACGCCACGCTCAAGCGCCAGGGGAACACCATCACCATAACAGATATGAATAGCGTTAACCATACCTACATAAACGGTCAGCAGCTACACCCACATGAGGTACGGGTCTTGCGCGATGGTGATGAATTGCGCCTGGGCAGGCTGGTGATACAGGTACGGTTCAAACGAGAGATCAAGCCCCTGCCCGGTATGGGATCGTCATGATCGGCGACGCCTCGATAGTTCGTCAGCACGACGGGCCAGCTTATCGAACGTGGTGGCCTTGAGCCTGCGAACCACACGACGTTGCACGTCGGCCCATACCTCATACATGGGGCAGGTGGGCTTTAACGAGCACCCGTTCGACGTGCAAAGGCAATGGTTCAGGGCCAAAGGCCCCTCGATCACCTCGATCACGTCAAGCATGGATATTTCATCGGGGCTGCGGGCCAATCTAACCCCTCCGCTGGCCCCCCTCATGGCATCCACAACCCCGGCCACGGCTAACTGCGAGATTATCTTGGCCAGGAAAGGAAGCGGTATGTGTTGCTCGCTGGCGATCTCGGAAGTCGAAGCCCTTTCGCCTTCCGCCAGCCTGGCCATGTAGATAACGGCTCTTATGGCATAGTCTGCCCGGCGGGTGAGTTCCATAGCGCATCCTGTAACGAGGTATCTCTCTGCGGGCCATTAACTCCTAACGGTAAGTTTAGCCGCACCGACGGGATATGCCAACCACGCCCGGTCGTGACCACATCGATGAGTTGGCAGCGCTCCGCAGCCCGATCCCCACCCCCGGCACGGTGTATGGCTTGCTGGACAACCAAAAGGCACTAGAGTAGGATAGGGTTGAACGGCTAGATGGCCTTCGGAGGAATTATCCGTGTCCGGCACTCCTACCACTGAACATGCCAGGCATCGCGACCTGCTTTTGTACACCCTGTTTTTCCTAAGCGGAATCGGTAATACAATCGCCCTCACGGTCGGCCCGGCGATGGCAGCATCGGAAAACGGCGCCTGGGCCTTGCCGATCTCATTCCTGGTCGGGGCGCTGATAATCGGCATAGCGCTCGCCATATCGGTCAGGTTCGCCGGCTTCAGGAAGGTGGCTTTCAAACCGCTCCCGCCTTTGATCGGCCTGAGCGTCACGGCCTGGATCGGGGCGGCATCACTCCGATTCGCCGGGTCCGGCATCGGCAGCGAGATCGGGATGATCTCCGCGATACTGGCCTGGCCCCTGAGTGCCATTGCCATCTACCCGCCGGCGATCGAATCCGGGCATATCAGGGCACGCCGCAAACTCCCGTCCTTCCAGGCATCGTCCGGGCTGGGGATGGCGATCGGGGCGGCGATAACCCTGGTGGGGTTCCGGTACCTGGATGCGTGGGGCTTATACGCGGTCTGGGGCGCCCTGACGCTGATCATGGCGATCTCGGCAACTACAATCGGCGGCCACCCGGCCTCTAATGACGACGGGGCGGAAGATTGGGAACAAACGCTCAAAGAAAGCCCGTTCTGGCTGCTGATCTCGCTGGCGACGCTGATGATCATCGGGTTAGGGCTGCTGGGGTATTCCTGCCTGCCGGGCACCCCGACGCCGGCGGGCATCAGTTCACTGCTCTACCCATCCGCCTTGCTGCACATCGGGATCGGATTGGCGGTGGCCGTGGCCTCACTGGCAGTGCGGCCACTGTTGAGCATGTGGGGCGCGTGCGATCTGATCGTGGCGACGGCACTATTCCTGCTGATAGCGGTGGGATTGCTCTTCCTGCCCGGCACCGGGCCACTGCATTCCGCCCCGATCGGATATGCCATCGCGATGGTCGTGATCGGCACGCCGGGCATCCCAATGGTTCACATGCTCTACCCACGGCTTTACGATAAGCCCCCGATCCATACGGCCATATTCGCCTGGTGGGCGGCGGGACTGGGCATCACCGGGATCGTTGCCGGCACTCACGCCGCAGGGCTGGCATCCGATTCGATAACAGCAGGCGTCGGCCTGGTAACGGGCGCGCTGACGATGATAGTTGCCGTCAACGCCAGAGGTGCATATATCAGCGCCCTGCTGGAAAAGCTCAACACCGAGCGAGCAAACGCCGCACCGGAGATGGTTGACCTCATAGGAACCCGCCCCGGCGCCCCCACACATCGCTCACTCCGTGAGGCACTGGCCGATAGGCGACCGGAAATGCGTGTCCTGGCATTGCAAACGCTGGAGGCGATGCGCCCGGCGGACTGGCTCAAGGTTATACGACCCCTGCTGCACGATCCGAATATGGCCGTGCGGCTCCAGGCCATCAGGACGTGGGGGCAGTTGACCAAATTCTCGCTGGTGCCCGGCACAATGCAATACTCCGCAGCCGTTGAAGCACTGAGGGAGCTGCAAGACGATAACCTGCCCTCTATATTGCAGTCCGAGGTGCTGGTAGCCCTGGAACGAGTCGATAGTCAGGGCCGGGATAGCAGACTCGCGCAGATCAGGGATATGCTCTCCTCAGACGAGGCGAATCGCCGCGTGGCAGCGATCAGGGCAATAGCAGCCGGCGAGAGAATCGAGTTGGCGCCGAAATTACGCGAGATGCTGCACGACGAAAGGCCGTGGGTGCGCGAGGAGATCGTCCGGGCACTGGGAAAGCTGAAGTATACCGACGCCATCCCCGATCTGATCGAGCTGCTGAAGGTGCCAGACCGTATACTCAGGGCCGCCCTGATCCAGACGCTGGCCGAATTGGCAGAAAGGGAACCCGCAGCGGTAGCCGCCAGGCTGGATGACGCCCCCATGGCCATCCGCGCCGCGCTGATCGAGGCATTGGCACGCTCCGGGCGGGCGGAGGAGTTGAGCAGGGAGCTATCCGAGGCGGCCACAAATGACCTGGACGCACTGCGCGACGGGTATGAGGCCTGGATGGCAATGGGCGTATCCGATGAATACTTCAACGCGCCGGGCCTGATCGGGCTATTGGGCAAAAGATTAGACGAGCTGCGGGAGGTAGCCTGCAGGGCCACTTTGACCTTATTGCAGGTACTGGCCGATGGGGATGCGGTCAAATCGGCGATAGCCGCCCTGGACTCACCCGACCCATCACGCCGCGCAGATGCGTTGGACGTGCTGCTCGGCATGGGACACCGCACGATCTTGCGATCCCTGGCCCCGTTTTATCTGGACGGGGGCATCTCACCTCGCGGAGGCCCGGACGCGCTGGAGCACCTCGACGACCACTGGATAAAGAAAGTGCTAACTGCCATACGCAACCCGGAGGCCGTAATGGACGATCTGGAAAAGATTCTGGCACTCAAAGAGGTGAAGATATTCGCCGGACTCTCGCTGGATGAGCTTGAGGCAATATCCCTGGTAACGACCGAGGCGGAGTTCCCGGCAGGGGCGGTGGTGTTGCGCCAGGGGGAGCCAGGCGACGGTATGTACCTGATCCTGGCCGGCTCGGTCAGGGTGGTGTTGCAGCTGCACGACGGCACCGAGGAGACTCTGAACATATATCGCGCCGGAGATACTTTTGGCGAACTGGCACTCCTGGACGAGGGCGAACGAACTGCATCCGTGATCGCCAGCGAGCCGCTGCGCACCCTGGTGATCCGCCGGGACGATTTCCGCCGTGTGCTGTACCGATACCCGGAGATCGCATCCAGCGTGATCAAGATGCTGAGCAACCGACTGCGCTCGACCACAGAGATGCTCAAGCGCCTGCCAAACCGCAGGAAGATATTCTCTGCCTTCGACCTGCTCAAGGATATATAGAGACGGCAGGCCCTATGGAGTTGACACTCGGAGCTAAGGTAACGGTGACATTGAGCAATCCGGTCATGCCGGCTGCCGGAGTATTCGGCTTCGGCGGCGAGTATGCCCGGATGCTGGACCTGAGCCTGCTAGGCGCGGTGATCACGAATCCCGTCACCTGGAAGCCGCGTAAGGCGGCAAGCGGGCAACGCCTGGTGCCGATGACCGGCGGGGTGCTGGTGCATACCGGATTGCCGAATCCAGGCCTGCTGAAGGTGGTGGCGGATTATAAAGATAGGTGGGCAACCAGTCCGGCACCGGTGATCGTGCATGTGACGGCCACCTCGCCGGATGATGTGCTCAGGTGCACCGAGGTGTTGGACGGCATCGAAAGCGTTGCCGCCATCGAGCTAGGCCTGCACGCCCAGGCAGACCGGCGAGAGGTAGAATCGGCGATCGATGCGGCGCTGACCGGCACCGAGAAGCCGCTCATAGCCCGGCTGCCGCTCTACAACGCGGTCAAGCTGGCCCAGACGGCACAGGACGCAGGCGCCCATGCCGTCACAATAGCGGCACCGCCTCGCGGAACGGTGCGAGATGCGATCACCGGAAGGCTGGTCGGCGGGAGACTATATGGCACGTGGGTCAAAGCAATGGCCCTCCGCGCGGTCGGACGTGTGGCCAGGGCCGTGAGCCTGCCGATATTCGGGTGCGGCGGCATACACAGCCCACAGGACGCACGCGATTTCATCGAGGCAGGCGCATCGCGCCCCTCTACCCTCCCGCCGGTTATCCTTCAAGGCCGGGACCCCGCGCCCCGCGACGGGCAAACGCGCGTATCCGGTGGCGCAGCCATCGCTTCCAAAGCACCGAACGGAGCAGCCGCCAGCTCCGATAAAGCGCCATTTGCTCGGCGGGCTCCGGTGGGCGCGCGCCGAATCGCTCCCGCACGTAGCCATCGGCGATGTGGAGGATGTACGGCTGGCCCTCCGGCACCAGGGCGGCCAGGACGGAGGCCTGTTCATAAGG
>JALXEW010000052.1 GCA_027069285.1 Ardenticatenia bacterium
TACCACGTCCCCTGCCACCGCCCGTGCCAACCTGCGGCTCCACTATCGCCGGCGCGGTCGGCTCCCAGCTGCGCAGAAATGCGGTGATGGCAGCTATATCGGCATCGGTCAGGCGACCACCCCAGGCAGGCATGGTGGTACCGGGCACGCCCATCGTGATTATCTGCTGGATCGCGGCATCCGACGTGGCGCTCAGGAACGTCTGGGTGTTCAGGGGCGGCGCCATCCGCGTCCCGTATCCATCCGGGCCGTGGCACCGGGCACAGAGCACTCCGTAAAGCTGCTCACCTGCGGCTATCACCTCCGGACTCATATCTATGGGCGGGGCCTCAACGGTGGGCATTTCGATCCCGGCTGCGGTGATCTCATCCCACCTGCGGATCAGTAATACCAATCCGGCAATCTGCTCATCAGTCAGTGCCTGCCCCCAGGGGGCCATCAACGTTCCAGGCGTCCCATAACGTATCACACGCTCGATCTCATCGTCCGAAAGCCGCGCCCGTAATTCGTCAGAGGCAAGGGGTGGCGCAAGGGGCGTCCCCTCACCCGCCCCACCATGACATGCAGCGCAATCAGCCGCGTAAAGCGTCAATGCACTTGCCATGACATCCCCATCCGGCAGGGCACGCACCACCGCCAATGCCTCCTCAGGCACCTCCACTGTAACCATCTCCGGCGGGGTCAACCCCAGTTCGTCTATCCTGGCAGCAACTGCTTCCCAATCCCCATACCGGATCACCGCGATCAGGTTATCTATTTGTGCGTCGGTAAGTATCCCACCTTCATCTCTACCGTACGCCGCCATCGCGGTGTTATAGCGACCCCGTTCGATGGTGGCAAACAGCGACTCGTAATCCATGCCGCGCACCCCGTCACTGTTGAGCGGCGGGTACGGGCCTATACCCTCACCATACGCTCCGTGGCAGACTGCGCAGTTCTCGGCATATAGATCGGTTCCCTCGGCGACGGCGACTGCAAGTAACCTCTCGGCTGCATCCTGCTGACGGTAAGGCTCGCGCCATGCCGCAACTCCCAACACTATCACTATGAGCAACGTTGCCAGGAATCCCATCCAAATCATATCTCGCGACATCTCATCCCCCCTACGGATATACTATATCGTCCGGTCCGGTGCGATCACGTTGTATTATCGTGCCGGTATCCACTTTAACGACGCCATCTTCTATGATCACCGGGAAACGATCCAGTGGCCTCGGAGCAGGCGGGTTCAGTACCATACCGTCCGGCTCGAATTCCGAGCCGTGACACGGACAGACGAACCTACCCGATGTCTGATCCCACGGCACAGCACAACCCAAATGGGTACACTTCCGATAGAGTGCCAGAAAGCCACCATCCGCAAGCCGCACCAGGTAGAACCGACCGGCATTAAACGGGGTGACGCTCCCAGGTGGGAAATCTTCCACGTTGCCGACGGTGAAAACGCCACCGAATTCCCCCTCTGCGGCCTTCGGAGAAAGGAATTTCAACACTATCCCACCTGCCTCCAGCAGCGCCAGGGCACCCGCTGCGCCCCACGCGATCTTCAAAAAGTCACGCCTGGTGATCTTTTTAGATTCCGACATCTCCGCCCTCCGCTCAAAAAGGCACAACCAGAGCCATACCCTCGCCACGGAAGAATATCCCGATCAAGGTCAGGACTACGAAGCTGGTGAGCAGCAAGGTGAAGAGGCTCATCCTGGCCTCACAGGCCGTGGCACCGAATAGCCGCCTCACCATATCGTAGTAGCCGATCAGCAAGAGTAGGATAGCCGCCAGCGGCACCCATCCGTTACTGATGATCGTCGGCAGGCTGGGCAGTAACGACGGCAGGTCGATCACATACTCATCCAGTAGCACAAATGCCGGGGTCGCGATCAGGCCTACCAGCATCCCGAAAATCGCCACCCCACGCCCCCTGCGCGACCGGAACCAAATCCCTTCGGCATCTATGTCGAAACGCAGGTACGGCAATACCGCCAGGGCCACCAGAGCCAGTCCGGGGATCACAATCGCGCCAAAGACCGGGTGGAAGTGCAATAGCAGCTCCTGCAGGCCCATGAAGTACCAGGCCGCCTTTGCCGGATTCGGGCTGTGATCGGGATCGGCAGCCCCTTCCAGCGGCGCATCGACCCAGGATGACCAGAATAGCAGCAATCCGATCACGATCAGGGCAAAGACTATCTCACGACCAAGCAGATGCGGCCAGGTGGTCACTCGCTCGATCTTGCGATCCGGCGGCTCATCGAGCCTGCGCGGCACAGTCAACCCATCCTTGCGCACCCGCCATATGTGAAACCCCGCGATCCCCGCCATCACCAGTGGGATGACGGCTATGTGGAGCGCGTAGAAGTTGGTCAGCGTGGCCGCGCCAACCTCCGGGCCGCCCAAGACCAGCCTGCCAAGCCAATCACCGACAACGGGCACGTATCCCAACAGGCTCGATCCGACGGTAACGGCCCAGTACGCAAGCTGATCCCACGGCAGGAGATAGCCGGTGAAGTTGGCCGCCGCCACTAAAAGCAACAGGCTCAGCCCGATGACCCAGTTGAACTCCCGTGGGGAACGGAACCCCCCGGTATAGAAGACCCGCAGCATATGCAGGAAGGCCACCACCACCAGCAGGTTCCCGCTCCAATGGTGCAGGTTCCGGATCAGCTGGCCAAACCATATCTCGGTTTGCAGCGCCAACATGTCGTTATAGGCGCTTTCGGGCGATGGGGTGTAAACGAAAAGCAACAGCACTCCGGTGCCTGCCAGAATGGATAGCAGTAAGAGGGCCAGGCCCCCAAGCCCGAACGTGTAGTTGAATCTGATGGCCGGCTTCGCCACTTTGGCAGGGTGCAGGTGCAGCAGCAAGTTGCTCATCACCGCCCGCATCCGTGCCCGGTCGTCCTGTGGCGGCAGATCGTGCCGTTTGATGGACTCCCACACCCGCCCCAGCAGGCTATCCGGCCTGGTATCGGGTGAATCGGTGCTCATAGACAGCCTCCGTGCAAATGAGATGCTCGTGGACGTTTGGGGGTATCATTGCCCGGCCCAACCCGTGGCATCGGCACGGCCACGACCACGTCCACCCCCACGGCGATTCCCGCCACGCTCACCGTGGGCACCCTGATCCTGATTGCCATGCATCCCATCCTGGCTATTGTGTCCCGTGGCCTCGGCACCGGCATTGCCAGGCCCACCCCAAAGTGGCATCCCATTCGGATCGCGCAGCATGATCCATTCGCCAGTAGCGGTCTTGGTAACCTGGGCGGCCATAAAACGATCATCCATCCAGAGGAAGCCCAGGATTTCCACCTCATCACCTGGCACAAGCGTTACCCCTTGCGACTGCCAGAAATCAGCAGGCCCCATCGTAACACGTAGCTCCTCGCCGGCATCCGTCTGGACGATCATGTCGGATTGATCGAAGCCGAGCACAACACCGGTCACCGTTACCCACTCATCCGACGAGAGTTGCGCCCCAGGCGTGCCGTCAGCACTGCCTGCGCCAACGCCGTAGCCTTCGGCGAAACCAGGGGTGACAGTCACCCGGCCTTGAGCATCCGGCCCTCCGTGTCCATACATGTTCCAGGCAGCTTCGGTTTCCATTCCCACCGGCTCACCTTCGCGCGGGGGTTCCTGAGTGGGGGCCACTTCAACCGGGACCGAATCGCTTGGCGCCGATGGCACATCCGCCGAGGTCTGCCGGATAGCATCGTACACGCCCACACCAGCCGCGCCAACAACCGTCAGGGCCAAAATCCCTATGATCACCTTTTGTAACATATTTCACCTCCGCCGAGAATTTTCCCTCACTTCGCGGATGCGATTGTGGCGCGTTAGTGTGAGGAAATTATGAAGGGCGGATGTGGAAATTTGGGGAATCGCTCTACTTGGCCCACTGCGGGGATGAGGCCGCCCCGTCCACGGTCAGCTGGCGGGCACGGCCATCGGTGATGTCAATGATCCAAAGGTTGCCCTGGTAGATCAAGGCGACCTGCCGCCCGGAAGGACTCCAGGCCACCGTCTGCGGGCTTAGGCCGGGCTGATCCGGCTCCGGGAAGATGACCCGGCGGTTGCTGCCATCCCGATCGGCAATGACCAGCTCGTATTCCGCATCCGGCGAGACGCTGTTAAGCGGATCACGTGCCTGCAGGTAGGCGATGTGGCCGATCAGGACTCCGTGCTCATCTTCCACCAGCGGCGAAAATTGCGGCGCGGCCCATATCCCGGCCTGCTCCGCCAATGTGACGCGAAATTCACCATCCGCATCCACGACGACTACGTTAAAGATCGGGCTTTCCTCCGGCGGCTCGTTGCCAAATGGCGGCCCATGAACCGTGGTCAGCAAGGCGTTCCCATCCGGCGACCACGATAAGGTAGGCACCCATGCCCACGAGGCTTCATAGGTGGCATAGACCGGGAAATCCAGGAGCCTGAGCATATCACCGTTTTCGACCAATCCAACGCCATCAGCACATGAGAAGGCCACCTGCTCGCCATCCGGCGACCATTTGAATGTGGTACCCCACCAACCGTATAGGCATCCAGCCGAGGCCGGCAGCAGGTTGTATACGTTGAGGACTTCGGCGGTATCCTCATCGAGCACCATTACGTAAAGGTCATTATACGCCCGCCACCCAGGAGCACCCGGCCTCCCTTCCGCCGTGGAATAGGCGATCCCCATGTCCACTCCCGGCACCCATTCGGCATATAGCACGTTGTCGGGGATCAGTTCGATCGGCTCCGGTTCCTGCTCCGTGGTATCCAGGATGATCCAAAGGTCGTTGAAAAATTCCGGCCTCTGGTCTTCAGGCGCCATCCTGGTGAAGATCAACCGGTCCCCCTCCGGCGAGAGCGCGAAGACATGCCCATCAAGGTCGCCGGTATCGGTCAGGGGACGCTTGGCACCGCTATTGCCACGCATGATCCACGCATTGCCGTTGGAGATATATGCCAGGGTGCCTTCGATGGAAACGCTTGCCAATGGCTCTGGGCCTTCCCAATATATCTCGTCCTGCGGCTCGCGGACAACTACATCGCTGATGACGGTGCGCTCGGTCTCGACGCCATCTTCGTATACCACGCGGTAGCATACCTCTCGCTCGCCGTTGCGACCGGCTTGTGCCAGCCTGCGCTCTCCGGGGGGAAGGCCTTCGTTGTAGGCGGTGATGGTGTCAAAGGGGATCGGAACCCGTTCGCAGGGATGCTCAACTACCACGCGCACTACCGTGATCACCATGCCCTCGGTAATTGTGGTGAATTCCGGCGGGCTGACCCTATCATCCGGGTTCAGGGTGATGTCTTCCCAGGATAAGACCTGGCCCACAGTTATGGCCTCGTCAAACGAGAGTGCACGCTCTTGACCATCCACCACCAGGATCACGTGTACGGCTTCCTGGCCGGTGGGGACACAGGCAGATGCGATCAGGGCAAGTAGGATAGCGGGAAGAATCGGTTTCTTCAACATCACGGGCGAGAATGTATCACGTTCACGGCTGTGTGACAAGCTCGCCGGGTGCTAAAGCTCGCCTGGTGCTAAAGCACCAGGCTATCGCCGAGAAGTCCCTGCGGGACTCGCGCGCAGCCCCTGTGGGGCTTTCCGCCCATTAGCCCGGTGTTCCAACACCGGGCGTCGGAGGCCGTCGGGCGCCGTCCGCCGGGTGCCATCCGCTTCCGACCACCGGTCAGGCGTTTTGACGTCAGGTGCGGCCTGAAGCACCGGGATATGCCCGAAAAGCCGATAAGAGGCTATGGTAGACCCCGCCGGGATCGCAAGGTAAAATCTCCACGCTGTACACCAATAGCGCGAGGAGAATACGTTGGACGAGGGCACTTATAACCGCTGGGTAGCCTATATCCGAAACCTCTTCGGCATGGAGGACGACTTCTTCGCCGAGATGGAGGCAGAAGCCGCTAAAAACGGCATCCCAACCATCAATATCAGGCCAGAAGAGGCCCATGTGCTGCAATTTCTGGCCAGAGCAGTGGGGGCGAAGAAAGCCGTCGAGATCGGGACGCTGTTCGGATATAGCAGCATCTGGCTGGCACGGGCACTGCCGCCGGATGGGAAGCTCTACACACTGGAAATCGTCCGGGAAAGGGCAGAGCTGGCACGTAAGTTCTTCAATCGCGCCGGGTTGGACGCCAGAATCGAGGTGCTGGAGGGAGAGGCTATGGCCTCGCTGGCGTCGCTGGCCGATAAGGCGCCTTTTGACTTCGTGTTCATCGACGCCGATAAGCCCTCATATCCGGCCTATCTGGAATGGGCGATAGAGCATGTCCGCCCAGGCGGCATGATCGTGGCACATAACGCCTTCAGACACGGCACCGTCCTGGACGAATCAAACCCCGCAGGAGAGCCGATCAGGCGATATAACGCCATGATCGCTTCCGATCCCAGGCTATGGGGCGCGATAATCCCGATGGGGGACGGGATCGCGGCAGCTATAGTGCGACCATTATGAAAGGCCTGCGCCCTTCAGTCCGATGGGTGATCCCGGCCTCGCTACTTTTCGCGCTGGCGCTGGCCTCGGATGTATGGCCGATGCTGCGCGGCGGATACGGTTGGCGATGGCCTTACCAGGTGCCCGATCCGGCGCGATTGCTGCCGGGCGTGATCGCATCCGCCGCTTATCTGGCGGCGATATGGCTGTGGCTTGGGGCACCGGAGCGGCACGGGGACAATGATGGGTGGCCGCTCGGCTTCCTGGCAACGGTCGCGGCGGGCACGGTTGTGCTGCCACTGGCATTCCTATATTTGTACGACGATAACCCACTCAGGCTGATAGTCGAGCGGGCGATCTCGGAAGGAGCCAACGGTTTCTACTGGGTGGCGGCCATGTCCGACGATCCCGGCAGGCTGCTGCGCGAGTATCATATCCTAATGCCGGATATTATCTCACCTCACGTGCGGGTCAATCCGCCCGGATTGGTGGCGCTGCACGTCCTGACGATCCGGCTACTTGAGGGGCTGCCGGGATTCGCAGGCTATGTGGCCGCGCTCATACGCCCATGCCAATGCCATAACCTGGAGCTGATGAGCCTTTCGGACGCCAGGCTGGCAGGGGTGCTGCCATCAGTTCTGGTGCCGCTCGCTAACGGTTTTGCCGTTTTCCCCCTGTACGCGCTGGCACGCAGGTATACCGGGGATAGTGGGGCACTGTGGGCAACCGCCTGGTACCCGCTGATCCCGTCACTGGTGATGTTCGTGCCGCTTTGGAATACGTTTTTCCCGTTGTTCTCGATCCTGGCACTCTGGCTGCTGGAATCCGGCCTGGAGCGTCGGCGATGGTGGCATATCCTCGCAAGCGGGCTGGTGATGTCGGTCGGGAGTTTGATGGGGTTCGTGAATCTGACCACAGTGGCCGTGCTGGGCGCCTATACGCTGGCGCGACATGTGATTATCGACCGGGACAAGGAACAAGGTAAACGGCCCCCCTGGTACAGGCCGATCATGGTGGGCGTGCTGTTCGGGATCGGGTTGAGCGCCGCATGGATCGCATATCAGGTTGCATTCGGGCCGGGCTTCGTAGATATATTCGGGGCGCTGAGAAGCTCCCACTTCGCGTACCCGGCCCACTATCTGCCGCGCCTGGTCTTACACCCATACGACTTCCTGTTGTTCACCGGGGCGCCGGTCGCGCTCCTGGGCGTGATCGGGACTGTGAACGCGCTCCGACGACGGGCCGGGCTAACCGATGTGCTGGCGATCGGGTTGGCCGTCGGGGTGTTGCTGGTTGACGTTTCCGGCGTCGGGCGCGGGGAGACCGGGCGGCTCTGGGTGATATTGGCGCCTTACCTGCTGATCGTGGCATCCAGGGAGCTATCCGGCCTGGATGGGGAATCCATGAGACGTGACGGCATGGCCATAATGGCAGCACAGGCCGTCACGCTGATCGTGATGGCAGGATTCATACATGTGATAGATACCGGCCTTACGCCGCCGCCGGACTTCCCACCGGCATCTGAAGCGCCACCGCTCCCGCGCCAGGCCGACGCCACGTTCGGCGGGCAGATGAAGCTGCTGGGCTACGATGGACAGATCGAGGAGCGGGATGGGGAACGCTATCTGAGGCTGACGCTGGCATGGCGGGCACTCGATGTGATGGGGGAGGCTTATTGGTTTGGCGCCATACCGGTCGCGCCGGATGGAACGGTCGGCGAGGCGTTGGAC
>JALXEW010000053.1:0-1170 GCA_027069285.1 Ardenticatenia bacterium
GTTTCCACCAGGTCCGCACCGCCCAACTGCTCGTGCTGGACGATCTCGGCACCGAGAACACCACCCCCTGGGCCAGGGAAAAGTTATTTCAGATAATCAACTACCGCTACCTGGCCCGCCTGCCAACCGTGATCACCACCTCGTATAAGCTCAGCGAGCTGGACCCACGCCTCGCCTCTCGCATGGCCGATACCAATAGATGCGATGTCTTTCAGATAATAGCCCCCGGATACCGTGGGGATAAAGCCAACGGGCCGAATCGCAAGCGAGGGAGACGATAACGCCTTCCCCGCATCGACGATCGCACTACATGCAGCCTACAACGCGCATCGAGATGAGTTATGGGGAAACCAAGCCCACGCCGATTCATAAAGCGCACATTCACCCTCAAGAGATTCATAGAAACGTTACGGGATTTCATGGCCCATACCGATGACATCCGCTCCGCCGTGCACGGCAGACGGGTGGATCGGGCGTTCGCCGAGAAGATCATGCTGGCAGTGACCCAGGTCAACGGGTGCCGCTATTGTAACTATTACCACACCCGCGCCGCGCTCAAGGCCGGGGTGAGCGACCAGGAGCTACAAAAGCTGCTCTCCCAAGAGATCGGGGACTTCCCGGAACGTGAGGCCGTGGCACTGGCCTTTGCTCAACACTACGCCGAAAGCGAGGACCACCCCGATCCAGAAGCATGGCAGCGAGTGGTGGAATACTACGGCGAGGAAATGGCACGGGACATCATGGCCTATATCCGCATGATCACCATCGGGAACCTGCTGGGCAATACCTTCGACGCCTTCCTGAGCCGCCTGATCGGACGGCCATGCCCAAATAGCACGATATGGGATGAACTGGGCGCCCTGACACTATCGGCGCTCGGTTCGATCCCGATGGGGCTGATGATCGGCACGAAGGCATTGCTGCGAAGGCTCGCCCCACGTAGGAGCATTAGAATCGCATAAGAATCGCCCGAAATATACCGGGGCGGCCTTGCTCGGAACAATCCAAGTAGTTATAATTTTGTGCGAGGGGTCAACTTCCCAAAAACCACTCTAGTCACTGCGCAATAGCCGTTTAAGGCAACCTCCTCGGTATAGTCCGGTCTTTCCGTGCCGATGCGGCACATGGGAAAGGAGGTATCTGGGCAAAAATCTCCGCACAAGTCTGGGT
>JALXEW010000053.1:1180-2380 GCA_027069285.1 Ardenticatenia bacterium
AAGGAGGAAGACATATGAACCGCAAAGTCCTGACGCTTGCCGTTTTGCTTGCGATGTTGGTCTCTGCATCCGTAGCGGTGGTATCCGCTCAGGAAACCGAGGAAGTCGTCATCACCGTCAGGGGCATGGCAACCGATCCGGAGCACTGGCGCTGTGACGGCTTCGCGGAAGTGGTGGACGATGTGAACGCCCAGCTTGAAGAGGAAGGCGATAACCGCCGGATCACACTGGAGCTCATCTGCGATAACCCCGGCTGGGATGCCTATAAGCAGGAGTTCGTGCTGGCCTCGGATGCCGGTGAGGCGCCGGACATCTACCTGGCCGGCCATGAGGACATCGCCACCCTGGCAACCGCCGGATATATCCTCGACCTGACCGATATGATCTTCGACGAGGAGGGCAATTTCGCCTATCCGCAGTTCGCCGACGTGGTGGAGAATCTGTGGGATTCGGTGATGTACGATGGCCGGTATTGGGGCATCCCACAGGACGCCGAGGCTCGCCCGCTGTACTTCAGCAAGCCGCTGCTGCGCGAGCTGGGCTGGAGCGATGAGGAGATCGAGTCGCTGCCGGATCGGATCGAGTCCGGCGAGTTCACCTGGGAAGACCTGATCGCCACGGCCCAGGAGGCCATAGAGGCGGGCGTGGTTGAGCCTGGCTATGGCTACTGGCATCGCCCCAAGAACGGCCCGGACTTCCTGTACTACTACTACGGCAACGGCGGCGTGATCACCGAGGAGGGGGTCGAGGGCCTGATCTTCGATACCGAGGCCGCACTGCGCGTCTACGAGTTCTTCTACAACCTGACCCAGGAGACCGGCGTGACCCGCTCGGATATGCTGGGCACCCTGGAGTGGTCGGAATGGCACTCGACCGTCAGCAATGCCGGCGATGTGCTCTTCTGGGCCGGCGGCACCTGGAACTGGGGCGAGTGGATCGCCAACTACTATCCATCGGAGCTTGATGACCCGGAGGGCTGGCTGTTTGAGAACATCGGCTACGCCCTGATCCCGGCGTTCTCCGAGGATGGCTCGCCGATCACGCTGACCCACCCGCTGGTCTACACCATCAGCAGCGGCTGCGAGCACCCCGACCTGGCAATGCGCCTGCTGGCCGCAGTCACCACGCCGGAGGTCAACACGCTCCACGCGGTGGAGAGCGCTCACATCGGCATCCTCTACAGCCAGGCCGATTAAGAGC
>JALXEW010000054.1 GCA_027069285.1 Ardenticatenia bacterium
CCCGGCAGTACTGGCGGGCTTTTCGCAGGATGTGGTCGAATCGCTGCCGGATGAGTACCGCGAACGCGCCGAGTCGGCCTTCATACCATCCGACACGGTGACCCGCTACAACGGCAACCCCGGATTGATACTAACGGTCTACAAAGACTCCGAGGCCAACACCGTCCGGGCGACCCACGCGCTCATGGATGCCCTGGAGGGGATCAGGGCCGAACATCCTGAGCTAGAGGTCGCCGTCATCTCGGAACTGGGAAGCTATATCGAAGAATCCATAGCAGGAGTGGCCCGTGAGGGCGGATTGGGGGCCATCTTCGCCGTCGTGGTCATATTCCTGTTCCTGAACCGCAGTTGGCGCAGCACGTTGGTAACCGCCGTGAGCATCCCCCTTTCGGTATTACTGGCGCTGGCGCTGATGCGATGGCTGCCCTCAAGCGTGCACGACCTGCTGAGATCGCTTGGCACGGCAGAGGAAGGGGCCTTTGGGGGCGTACTCGCGTTCCTGATGCGACTGTTCCCGCCCGGCCTGACACTTAATATAATGACGCTCTCCGGCCTGACGGTGGCCGTCGGGCGCGTGGTTGACGATTCCATCGTAGTGCTGGAGAACATCTACCGTCACATCCAGCGTGGCGAGCCGGTGCGCAAAGCGGTACTGAACGGGGCAAGCGATGTCTCCGTGGCGATCCTGGCATCCACGATCACGACAGTAGTAGTCTTCCTGCCCATTGGCCTGACCGGTGGCCTGGTGGGTGAATTCTTCCTCCCGTTCGGCCTGACGGTGACCTACGCGCTGGCGGCATCATTCCTGGTGGCGATCACCGTGGTGCCGCTGCTGGCATACTGGTTCATCCGGCGTGAGCACCTGCCGGAGGAAAAGGAAACCCGCCTGCAAAAAGCTTACACACCGATCATCAAGTGGGCGCTGACGCATAGGTGGCAGGTGCTGGTAATCGCCGCCGTGCTGTTTGCGCTCAGCATGTTGGTTATGAGCACCCGGCCAAGATCACTGATGCCGCCTATGGGCGAGCCGGAGATCACCGTGGACGTCTCGCTACCGCAGGGGACGTCGATCATCGAGACCGACGCCCTGGTTCGCGAGCTTGAGGAGTACCTCGAGACACTTCGCGCCGAGGGCCTTCTGGACGGCTATCAAACTATAGTGGGTGGTCGGCGTGGGCTTGAATTACTACTGGGCGGCGGGGTGCAACAAAACGTCGCGCAGATCGTTGCGCCGGTCTCGGAGCAGGGGAACATCACCGAGCTGACCCCTCAAGTGCGCGAGCGAGCCGAGGAGATATTCGGCGCCGATAGAGTCGTCGTCTCGGCCATATCACTTGCCGAATCGGGCGTATCGGGCATATCACTGGTGCTTAGCGGCGATCCGGACGTATTGGAGGCCAACGATCAGCTCGTGATCGAGACATTGCGCTCGGTCGAGGGCCTGACAAACATCACCAGCAGCCTGACCCTCGGCGCCCAAAGCGGTGCCTCGGAACTGATAATCCGCGTCAACGGGCAACCGGCCATCAAGTACACAGCCGAAGTCGAGGGCAAGGACACAATGGGCATAATGGCCCGTGCCAAGCAAGCCCTGATCGATCTCGGACTGGAGGGGGTGACCGTTACCGAGGGATTCCGCAGCGAGGCCCAGCTGAAAGGCTTTGCCGAGATCACCAACTCGCTTTGGGGCGCCATAGTGGTGGTATACCTGGTCATGGTGCTGACGTTCGGATCGCCGGTGCACCCGTTCACCATATTGTTCAGCCTGCCGCTGGCCGTTGTGGGGGCGGCACTGGGGCTTGCGGTCACCGACCGCATTCTGGGCCTTTCGGCAATGGTGGGAATGCTGATGCTGGTGGGGATCGTGGTCACCAACGCCATCGTGCTGATAGACCGGGTGCAGGCGAACCGACGCAGGCGCGGCATGAACGCGGAAGAGGCCCTGATCGAGGCCGGGCGAACCAGATTGCGCCCGATCCTGATGACGGCATTGGCGGCGATATTCGCGCTCATGCCACTGGCAGCCGGAACCACACGCGGCGCGATCATAGCGGCGGAGTTGGGCACCGTAGTCATCGGCGGGCTGGCCACCAGCACCTTCCTGACGTTAGTTGTAGTGCCGGTTGTCTACAGCCTGCTGGACGATCTGCTGGCACGATGGATTGGCAAATTCAGGCGTGGGGAATATAATCCGCCTCAATAATCATTTTCCATTGTTAGCATGGCAATACAATCGGGGTAGCCTATGAAGATCATGACAAGTGCCGAGGTGCGCCAGGCGTTCCTGGATTTCTTCGCCGGAAAGGGGCATAAAGTAGTTCCATCGTCATCGCTCGTGCCCGGCAATGACCCGACTCTGCTATTCACAAACGCCGGGATGGTGCAATTCAAAGACGTTTTCCTGGGGCTGGATAAGCGAGATTACACCCGTGCCACCACAGCGCAAAAATGTATGCGGGTGAGCGGCAAGCATAACGACCTGGAAAACGTCGGCCCCTCACCACGGCATCACACCTTCTTCGAGATGCTGGGCAACTTCAGCTTTGGCGACTATTTCAAACTCGACGCCATCAAATTCGCCTATGAGTGCCTCACCGAAGTATACGGCATCCCGCCGGAACGGCTTTACTACACGGTGCACGAAAACGATGACGAGGCATTTTCCATCTGGCGCGATGAGATCGGCATCCCTGAGGAACGAATCTACCGCATGGGCGATAAGACCAACTTCTGGCAGATGGCCGATGTAGGCCCATGCGGCCCGACATCCGAGATACACTACGACCTGGGGCCTGAGCATTGCACCTGCGGGGACCCCAATTGCAGCGTTGAACTCGATAACGGCTGCGATCGCTGGCTGGAGCTTTGGAACCTGGTCTTCATGCAGTTCAACCGGGACGCAAACGGCCACGATGAGCCACTCCCGGCCCCCGGCGTTGATACCGGCATGGGCATGGAGCGTTTGGTATCGGTCATCCAGGGACAGTCCGACAACTACTCGACCGACCTGTTCATGCCGATCATCCTCAGAATCCAGCAACTTGCGGGCAAAAGCGATGATGAGCGCCTTACCGATCCGGTTCCCTACCGGGTGATCGCCGATCACATACGGGCGGCCACCTTCCTGATCGCCGATGGCGTCACGCCTGGGGCCAGCGGGCGCAACTCGGTATGCCGAATGGTGATCCGCAGGGCGGCGTACTACGGCACCAGGATCGGATTCCACGAGCCGTTCCTGGCCGATGTGGCCGAGGCGGTGATCGAAACTATGGGCGACCACTATACCGAGCTGAAGGAGAAGCACGCCGCAATCAGATACGCGATCACGTTGGAGGAGGAGCGCTTTGGGCACACCCTCGGTCGCGGACTGGCCCAGCTGGGCGACGAACTGGACGAGATGGAACGCGCCGGCCAGAGGACACTCCCCGGCGATAGGGCCTTCTTCTACAAGGCGACAATGGGCCTCCCGCTTGAAGTCATCCGCGACGTATGCCGGGAGCGCGGGCTGGAAGTTGACGAGAATGGCTACATGGCCGCACTCAAACGCCATGAGGAGATCAGCGGCGGCGGCAAGGCACTTGGCGAGATAGACCTGGCCGAAAGCTATCGCGAGGTGCTGGCCCGGCTACGGCGAGAAGGCAAATTGCCGGAAGATGGCGTGGAGCAAAACCCCTACCGCCCGCCGGATGAGCTACACGATGATGGGAACGTGCTGGCGCTCATGCGCAACGGCGAGCCGGTACAATCGGCCATCTCCGGCGACCGAGTGGAAGTGGTGATGCCACGCACCCCATTTTACGTCGAATCGGGCGGCCAGGTAAGCGATACCGGCGTCATAGAAGGCCCGGATTGGCTGATCGAAGTCGAAGAGGCAGTACGTCCGGTCGGCGGGTTGATAGTGCACCGGGGTGAGGTGGTCGAAGGTTCCCCGCGCGTCGGCGATCCGGCCACGGTGCGTGTGAACGCGGTTCGCCGATACGATACCATGCGCAACCACACCGCCACACATATCCTGCATAGCCGCCTGCGAGAAGTCCTGGGCGAGCATGTGCAACAGGCCGGCTCACTGGTATCGCCGGACAGGTTGAGATTCGACTTCACACACCACGCGATGGTGACCCAGGATGAGCTGAGCGCGATCAGCCGCGCAGTAAACGAGATCATCCTGCGCGACCTGCCGGTCGTGATAGAAGAGAAACCGTTCCAACAAGCCCGCCAGGAAGGCGCTATAGCGCTCTTTGACGAGAAATACGGCGATATAGTCCGCACCGTCTCGATCCGAGATGACGGCCAGCTGATCAGCTACGAACTGTGCGGCGGAACTCACGTTTCGCGCACATCCGAGATCGGGCCGTTCGTGATCGTGGGCGAAAGCAGCGTCGGGTCGGGCCTGAGGCGTATTGAGGCGGTGACCGGCCACGCGGCAGCCGACTTCATCCATAACCGGCTCAGGGTGCTGGAAAACGCGGCTGCCTACCTGGGGGTCTCGGTGGGAGAAGTCGATCGGCGCATACTGGAGCTGCAGGACGAGATGCATGAGGCTCACCGCGAGATCGCGAGGCGGCGACGCGAGCTGGCAAGACGCGAATTCGAGGGGCTGCTGGAACGCACTCAGGATGTGGAAGGAGTCTCAGTCCTGGCCGCTTCCGTATCGCCAACCGATATAAAGACCCTGCGGGAGATGACGGACTGGTTCCGCAACCGGGTCAAATCCGGAGTGGTGGTGCTGGGAACCCAGGCGGCGCTGGTGGCAAGCGTCACCCGCGACCTTGCCAGGCGCGGCGTGAACGCCGGCGAATTGATCGGCGTGGTGGCGCGTATGGTCGGCGGCAAGGGCGGCGGTGGCCCCACTATGGCGACCGCAGGAGTCCGGGACGCCGAGCAACTGGATAACGCGCTTGCCCAGGTGCCGGAATTGGTCAGATCGGCTCTGAATAGGGAAAAGCCCGCCAGGAGCTAAAGCGCCCGGCCATGCCCGGATAAATCACCGGCGGGCCTGTATCCGCGCTTACACGCATGGACACACAAAGTCGGCCAGCCATAGGGCACAAGCCGCCCTGAGTAATGGCTGGCCGACTCTCGATCACGCGGTGATAAATCCCCTCACCGCCTACCCCCTGTGCGAGATTTGAACGGCTGCAGTATAATCCCGATGTGCGCATGACCTTTTGACAACGGACGGCAAGGCATGGAAATCACCTGGTACGGACATAACTGCTTCAGGCTTACGGAAAGAGGGAAAGCTTCCGTCGTTACCGACCCATTCGGGGATGGCCTCGGCTACCCGGTCAGGAAGCTGCGGGCCAGCGTGGTGACGGTGAGCCTGGACGAGCCGGAATACAATAACGTCAGGGCAGTCAGGGGCGTCCGCCGGGTGATCACGTCCCCCGGCGAGTATGAGGTCGGCGAGGTATTCGTCATCGGGGTGGGGATGGTGAACCCAAAGGCCAGGAAGGGAGATGTGCGGCGACGGGTCGTATATCTATTTGACTACGACGACGTGACAGTCTTGCATCTCGGAGCACTGGACTTCGTGCCCACCCAGGCGCAGGTTGACAGGCTCGGCGCGGTGGGCGTGCTGCTGGTGCCGGTCGGCGGCAACGGTGCCCTTAACGCCTCTCAGGCTGCCGAGGTGATCAGCCTGCTTGAGCCGACCATCGTCATCCCGATGCGCTACAAAACGCCATTGACGACGATGAAACTCGCCTCACTGGATCGATTCCTCAAGGAAATGGGGATCAGCAAAGTCCAGGTACAACCCAGTCTGAAGGTATCCCGTGTGGATTCGAGCGAACAGGTGAAGGTCGTGGTCTTGGACTACGATCAGGGAAAGGACTCTGGATGATCGGTGGGAAAAACCGCCGGTAATGAGCTGTTCTCAGGAAGGGGAGTGGGCCATGCAGGTAAAGTTGCTGATGAGCTGGGATATTATACCAGAACGTGAGCAGGAATATTTCGAATTCGTGGTGCGGGAGTTCGTGCCCGGCATCACCAGGCTCGGACTGACACCAACCGAATCATGGTACGCGGTCTACGGTGATTGCCCCCAGATCCTCACCGCCGGTGTCACCGACGACCTGCCCACGATGCAGCGCATCCTGGAAAGCGAGGAATGGGCCAGATTGCAGGCCAAACTACAGAAACTGGTCACAAACTATAAGCAAAAGGTGATCAGGGCCACGGGAGGGTTCCAGCTATAGTGACGGGCGGCAGGTTCCTCTCGTTGCTGATCGGGATAGCTATGGCACTGGTAGTGATCGGGTGTGCCTCGCCACCAGAACCGGCCAGCACCCCCGATCCGGATATTGAGGTCGGCGGCGTGGCATACGCCGTCTGCACCGACCAGTGCCGTGAGCACGGAGTGTGCGAGCGTCGAACCGAAAGGGAAACCGGCTGGCCGCTTGACGTGATATACCTGCGTCCGGAGCTGGGACGGGCTTCATATACCCTACGCCGCTCACTATTGCCGGGCTGGGAAGTTACGATATTGGACGTGCGGAACAATTGGCAAGCCGGCCCCTCAGACCGGCTGGCTACCGATGCCTTCTACCTGGTTCATTCGGAAGAATGGGACGAAGGCGAGAGCTACTGGGTGCCGGTCTTCTGCCTGACGGCTCACAGGTAACCGACCGCAGGCCGACGCTTACAGGTTGACATCGGGCCGGCAACTTTTCACAGGGTCCATTCGGCGGGTTGGCTATGGGTGAACATTGGCCGGTTATCGGGCATGAATGGGCGGTAGCCAGGCTCAGTAAGAATTTGGCAAATGGGCGCTTGCGCCACGCATACCTCTTCACCGGGCCGGAGTCGATAGGGAAAACCACACTGGCCCTGGCGCTGGCCCAGGCGGTCAACTGCACGTCACGTGAGCCGCCATGCGGGGCCTGCAGATCGTGTCGGCTGATAGGTCGCGGCGGGCACCCAGACGTGCGGAGAATCGCGGCCAGGGGGAAGGGTGGGAGAATCCGCATCGAACAGGTGCGCGGGTTACAGCGCGAGCTGGCCCTCAAGCCATACGAGGGGCGGTACCGTGTCGCGATCATCGAGGAATTTCATAAGGCCACCGGCAACGCAGCCGACGCGCTATTGAAGACACTTGAGGAACCCCCGTCGCACGCCGTACTGATCCTCACGGCACCGAGTGCAGAACTGCTTTTGCCGACGATCGTCTCACGATGCCAGGTTCTCTCGCTAAGACCGCTACCGGTGGGCACGGTGAGAGATGCTCTGAGGGCAAGGGGCGTGGATGAGGAAATGGCCGACCTGGTGGCAAGGCTATCCGGTGGCAGGATCGGGTGGGCTTTGCGTATCGCATCGCAAGAGGGAGCATTGGAGCGCCGTTCCGAACTGGTGGCGGAATGGTTTGAGATCGTCGGCGCCGGCCCGATCGGGCGGTTCGCCAAAGCCGAAGCATTGATCCGCTCGGTTCCAAAAGACGAGCTATCGGGCCTGCTGGACTTTTGGGAAAGTATATGGCGGGATGTGCTATTGGCGGCAACCGGCGGCCTGGATCGGATGGCGAATGTGGATGTGGGGGATAAGGTAGCTGCGTTGGCGGAAAAGATCGGGATGGACGGGGCATATCGGGCGCTGGACGCGACCCGCCGGGCACGTGCGCAACTCGATCTCAACGCCAATCCCAGGCTCACCCTGGAAGTGATGTTACTATCCTGGCCGAGAGCCGGTGACCATCATCAGGTGTTATAAGTCTGGTGGGAGGATAGCAGGTAAGTTAGTCGGTAGCGGGCGGAACGGATGTTAGCGCGCGGTTCGATCAAACTGATGACCATTCGCGGGATCGATGTCCACGTTCACCTATCGTTCCTGCTGATGGTAGCCTGGGGAGCATGGGAAGGCGCCAACCAATACGGCGACCCGTTTAGAGGGGCGATGTTCGGAGCGGCAGCCATGATATTACTCTTCGGCTGTGTGCTCCTGCACGAGCTGGGTCACAGCCTGCACGCCATAGACCGGGGGATCGGGGTGCGGCACATCGTCCTGCTGCCGATAGGCGGGGTGGCCGGCATGGAATCGCTGCCGGAAAGCCCAGGGGATGAATTC
>JALXEW010000055.1 GCA_027069285.1 Ardenticatenia bacterium
GGGGTACATAGGGGCGCATCCGGATGAGTTGAAGATAGTGGGTGAGCCGCTATCGTCGGAGGACTTTGGGTTCATCTTCCCGCCCGGTTCGGACCTGGTGGAGCCGGTGAACGCGGCACTCGCCGCAATGCGTGCCGACGGCTATCTGGATTATTTGAACAACAAGTGGTTCTTCCTCTACGAGCCGGGTGGCTGGGAGGAGTAGCGAGTAGCCGACCGTTTCAGGTCGGGATGGCCCTTTTGTAGGGGCGCCTGTTTGGTTTTTGATGGGGTAGCCCGGTTACCGGATTTCAAAAGCCAATCGGCGCCCCTACATCTTGTTAGCAAAGGACTGGGTATGAGCACGTTCAGCAGGCGCAGGAGGAGAAGCGCGGATAAACCGCGTTCGCTTTACGACTGGCTGGTGGGATTGCCGTGGTGGTTGCTCATCACGGCGCTTTTGGGGGTGCTGATCCTGTGGTCGATCCTGACCAATGAGACGTATGAGGTCATTTTCCAGGCGCTCAAGGATGGGATCGGCACCACTGTATACGTCACCCTGGTTGCCTACTCGATGGCGATAGTGCTTGGCCTGATCGTGGGGCTGGCGCGGGTTTCGGGCAACCCGATCATATACCATTTGGCGTCGTTTTACGTGGAGATCGTACGTGGCGTGCCGATGTTGGTTCTGCTTTACTACGTCGCGTTTGTGGGGGCGCCCGCGCTGGTTGACCTGATCAACTCGATAGGGACCGGCATGTTGGATGCGGGGATATTGCCCCACGTGGCGGAACGTCTCACCGGGATGACCGTGCGCAATTTGGACTTCACTGCGCGGGGCATATTAGCGCTGACGGTTGGATACGGCGCGTTCCTTTCCGAGATATTTCGCGCCGGGATCGAATCCATCGAGCGTGGGCAGATGGAGGCGGCTCGCTCCCTGGGCATGAGCTATTATCAGGCGATGCGATATGTGATCTTGCCCCAGGCCATAAGGCGGGTGCTGCCGCCCCTGGGCAATGACTTCATTGCCATGCTCAAGGACTCATCGTTGGTATCGGTGCTGGGGGTGACGGACATCACCCAGTTGGGCAAGTTGTACTCGGCCAGCACCTTCCGATTCTTCGAGACTTATAACACCGTCGCGTTCCTGTACCTGGCGATGACGATAATGCTTTCGCTGCTGGTGCAATACATGGAAAGGCGGTTGGCGACGGATCAGTGAGGGTGATATATGGGGCGCCGGACAGAGGCGCCCCTGGACGGCTTTATATGCGTTCGGCCACTGCTTTTGCGACTTCCAGGGTGGTGTTGTTGCCGCCCATATCGTAGGTGCGCACCTTACCCTCGGAGATCACGTCGGCGATGGCCTTTTCGAGAGCGTTAGCCTTTTCACGTTCGCCCAGCCAGCTCAGCATCAGCCTGACCGCCAGCAACATTGCCATTGGGTTGACCCTGTATTGCCCGGCGTATTTAGGTGCGCTGCCGTGGGTCGGCTCGAAGACGGCGAAGTTATCGCCGATATTGCCAGACGATGCGAATCCCAGGCCGCCGACCAGTTGCGCTGACAGGTCGGAGATTATATCGCCGAACATGTTGGATGTGACCAGGACGCCATAATCTTGGGGATTCTTCAGGAGCCACATTGCCATGGCGTCGACGTTAGTCTCCCAAAGCTCGACTTCCGGGAATTCCTCGGCGATCTTACGGGCCTCGCGTATCATCAGGCCGGAGGTTTCGCGGATGACGTTTGGCTTTTCCACCACGGTCACGGTTGGATAGCCATGTTCCCTGGCGTACTCGAAGGCCTTCCGTACGATTCGGCGGCATCCGTTGCGGGTGAAGATGCGCAGCGATATTGCCAGGTCCTCGTTCACCACGTCCTTGAACCTGGACATGTTGGGATGGTTGGCTTCCAGGGCCTTCCTGACCTCGTTGGGAACCGGGTGGAATTCGACTCCGGCGTATAGGCCCTCGGTATTCTCGCGGAAGACCACAATATCCACGTCGTCGCGGTAGTTGAGGGGGTTGCCTGGAAAGGCCTTGCATGGGCGGAGGTTGACGTATAGGTCGAAGAGCTGCCTGAGCCGCACTATTGGGCTGCGGTAGACCAGGCCTTTGCCCTGCAATTCCGGCGCCAATTCGGCCTCAGCCTCTTCCTTTGGCTTGGAAGTGATCGCGCCGAACAGGGCGCAGGTGGCCGATTTCAGAGTCTCGATGGTGCGTTCGGGCAGTGGGTCGCCCTCGGATTTCCAGAATTCCCAGCCGATGTCGGCGTGGATGTATTCGGCATCCAGGGCGATCTTATCCAGGACTATGATGGCCGCCTCCATGACGTCACGGCCAATACCGTCTCCCGGCATTAGCACGATGCGGTACTTGGGCAT
>JALXEW010000056.1 GCA_027069285.1 Ardenticatenia bacterium
CTGCCAGATAGGCTATCACGTCCGGTGTGAGGTCTGCCAGCAGGGAGGATACCATTTCCGGATCGAGGTACGAGATCATCGCGTTGAGGAATTGGGCGGCCGCCATGCCGAATGGGTTATTGATAAGCTCGTCCGCGTTACGGATCGGGATGCGTGCCCTGCTCCAGGATTCCGGCATCGATGGTGATGAGGCCTCTTGCGCCGCCATATAGGCTGCTCCGAGTCCGCCTGCCGGTTCGGCTCGCGCGTCAAGTTCGGCCCGTAGCTCATCATCGAGGGAATCGATCACGTCCGGCGGCAGGGCAGCCAGTGCCTCAGGCGAAAGGGAGCGTAATGCCGCAGGCGAGAGGCTCCTGGATAGGACTCCGGGGGCCATGTCTCCCAGCATCTGGATCAGGCCCGGCGTCAGGGTGGCGGCTCCGCAAAGCCTCCGCCCGCCCATCTGGAACGCCATCGCATCCAGGAACGGTGGGAGATCACCATTTTCCCAGGCAGCCTGTGCCAGTGCCCCTATCCCGCCGACCGAAGCGGCTACCTCGTCAAGTTCCGCCCGCAGGTCATCATCCAGGCCCTCGATCACGTTGTACGGCAGCCAGCCCAGCGTCTCCGGCGGCAGGCGCCTGAGCGCATTCGGTGGCAGCGTCAGGGTGATGCCGGGCATGAATGCCTCGATCCCGGTCAGCACATCCGGGGTCAGCTCCTCCGGTGTAGCCAGGCCGTGATGGCCGAACATATCCCCTATCGCCTCGAAGTATGGGGGGAGATCGCCGTTTTCCCAGGCCGATTGTGCCAGCGCGCCCAACCCGCCGATCTCCGACGCTCGCTCCTCAAGGGCAGCGCGTAGTTCCTCTGAAAACAGGCCCGTGACTTGATCTGGCAGCCAACCCAAAGTCTCCGGCGGCATCCTGAGCCATGCGGCTTCTGGTATCGGGCCGAAGAATTTCTCGATCATCAGCGAGGCCAGGTCGAGTCTCAGCGCCGTGACCGGGAACGGCAACGCCGACTCGATGGTCGAGGCCATGCTCCTGATCGCTGCTATTGTCAACGTCAGCGCCTGCGGGGAAAAATCCTCAGGCGATTCCAGATTCAACCCCATCGCCTGGCCTGCCTGCGCGATCAGCCCGAAGTAGGGCGGGAAATCGCCGTTTTCCTCCGCCGCCTCGGCAGCTGCACCGGCGCCATCCCATCGCGTGTAGGCACGCACCCGCTCATCCAGGGCCTGACGCACATCATCATCCAGGCCGGCCACGAAGTCGGGTGGGAGCCAGGCGATGGTATCCGGCGGGAGTGCCGTCAGGGCATCGGATTCGGCCAGCGACTCCAGAAGGCTATCGGGTGACGGGGTTATCGGCGGCATGGCAAAAGCCAGAACTGCGGAGAATATCTCCGGCGTCAGCTCACCCACGGTTTCCGGGGGATTTTCCCCCAGCTGCCCGGAAACCCCCGCCAGTGCCATTTGCCACTCGTCCGGCAACGGGATCGGTTCCTCATCCTCCGGGTGCCATTCCTGCGGGTTTTGCGTTGGCTCTGTCTCCTGTTCGGCGGATTCGCCCTCTGTGGGCAACGTCTCCCCGCCGAGAGGTTTGACCTCGGCCACGTCGTCTATCTCCAGCAGCCGGGGTATGATCTCTTCCTCGACTATGTTCATCAGTTCAGCCCCGCCGTTCCCACCTGCCACGCTGAGCGTAGCCAGCGGCATGTCGGCCATGCTGAATGAGATCAGGCGTGGCCTGGTGATCTTCCAGGCTACGGGAAGGTCATGCGGGGGCATTGGTTCCTCATCGCCGGCCATTATGGCCCGCACGTGTTGCAGGCCGCATTCATCCAGGTTTTCCTCCAGGAAGGACTCCGGCAGCACGGAGAGTACTTCGCCGGACATGCTGAAGAGGTGTACCGGCCTGAAGTGCTCGATCATGGTGGGTGATAGCTCCAGCACGTCCGCTACCAGCTGTGGGGTGAGGTCGGCGGTGGTTTCCAGCTCCTGCGGGAAGCCGATATTATCAATCGCGGCCTCTATCCGGCGGATCAGGGCATCCTTGTCAATGCCGAACTCATGGCTTATCTGCATGAAGAGGAAACCCGGCCCGGTGGTAGATTCGACGTTGAGCACGCCACGGATGTCGGCTATCGTCTCTTCCAGTCGCAGGGTGTATACGTTCAGCATCTCGTCGGCAGTCATTCCGGGGTTCTGGGTGATGATGAACACCTGCGGATAGTCTATCGGCGGCATGAATTCCTGATTCAGCTGTGTGATGGCGACTCCGCCCAATACAAGGGATGCCACCACAAGTGCTATTGTCACCGGGCGGTACCGAATCGAAAGCCTGGTGATGGTGTCGCAGAGCCGTCTGATCATCCGATTTC
>JALXEW010000057.1 GCA_027069285.1 Ardenticatenia bacterium
TGGGCGTCGCCGTCTCGCCACCGGAGATCAACACCAAGCTGGCATCATCCCAGTAAGCGTCATTGTGCTTGAGCTGCCATTTGCCGAAGGCCCGCGTGAAGAACGTGACCACCCCGGCATCTCCGACCGTTGCCTGCACCGGCCCCACCAGCTTGTAAGTATCGTAAATGTACGCCGGTGCGCTCCACACGATGTTGGGGGAGAATGGGTCCGTCCCGCCGGTGGGGTCGATCCCCACCTGAATGCGCACATCACCTGGGGAGTTGCTGACGGTCGGATCATCGTATGCACTCGACCAGACCTGCACCCAGACCGAGAATCGGAGCCTGCTGCCAGGGGTGATGCCCTCAACACGCTGGTATATACCGCCGATGTGGGTTCCGTAGAAGGTGAACCACTGTTGCGCATTCCCTCCGGATCGGATCCGGTTTTGCCAGGGGGCAGCGCCTTTATATTCCGGCATCCGGTACCGCCAACCGGGGTCATCGGGCGACTGGTGGCGCCACCACGGCGCCCATCCCGGCGCCATCTGAGCTGTCATGTACGGGGTAGGGCCATCCCACCACATGCTATATTCGCCCTCGAATCCGGGGTTATTCAGGAGATTAGTGCCCTGCAACGCGCCGGTGGCACCGGCAGGTGCTACCCACGCCGGGAAGACTGTGAGTACGATGGCCGCCAGCCACAGATACCGGGTGATTCGCCGTATTTGCATGACCGCCTCCCAAGATTCTGACGCGAGGTTGAGAAGCAACGCCATTGGTTGCCGGGTCGTCTCGCCTATTATTACCCCAGATGCGATCACGCGCCAGTCGCCCAGCCTCCCCGGCCCATCACTCAACTCGCCTGCCGATCACCAACTCCAAAAGCGAGCTTTCGTCCACACGTTCGGCCACTTCGCCGGCCACAAGCGGGTTCGGCACCGGCTCATCGGCCACTATCAGCCCGTCGGAAAGCATGATCACCCGGTTAGTGTGGCGGGCTATATACGGGTCGTGGGTGACGAATACGATGGTTATGCCTTTTTCGCGATTCAGCTGCTGGAATATGCGGAGTATCTCGGTTCCGGAGCGGGAATCGAGGTTACCGGTTGGCTCATCGGCCAGGATGATGGCCGGGTCGTTGACCAGGGCACGGGCGATTGCCACACGTTGCTGTTGCCCGCCGGAAAGCTCCGCAGGGGTATGCCAAAGCCTATCACCCAAACCGACTGCTTCGAGCGCGGCTTTGGCCTTTTTGGCCCGTCCGCCTGAGCCGGAGTATATCAGCGGCAACTCCACCTGCCGGAGCGCAGGCACTCGCGGCAGCAGGTTGAAATTCTGAAACACGAAGCCTATCTTTTTATTGCGTATGGCCGCCAATCTGGCATCGCCCAGGCGGCTTACGTCAATGCCATCCAGGTAGTATTCACCAGAGCTTGGCCGATCCAGGACGCCGAGGATGTTCATAAGCGTGGATTTGCCGGAGCCGGAAGGCCCCATGATGGAGACGAACTCACCCTCGTATACCTGCAAGGTGACGCCCCGCAGGGCATGTACCTCCACCTCGCCCATTTTGTAGACACGGATGATGTCACGTACATCTATTACCGGGCGCGGGTTCATAAGCTCCCCCGAACCGCCAGGACGTCGGCGCCACGTTCGCGCCGATGGTAACCCAACAGGCGTCAGGAGCGGCCTGCGCCGCCTTGCACCCTCTCCACAAGAAGGCCGCGCAGTACCACACCCAGTCCGAATGTCATCGTCACCGCGCCGGCCACCACGGAATGCCAGGGCGCGTAGCCCATCGAACCGGTCAGCAGGCCGCCCCCGGCTCCGGCCAACATCAGTCCGCCGACCAGAAACCCCTCGGCAGCGCCCTCACGCCGCATCCGAATCCCGCCCAGGAGCGCCATCACAAGCCCGGCGGCGATCACTATACCCGGCCAATATCGCAGGTACTCCGCATCCACATATCCCAGGTTCAAGGCCAGGCCAAGCACGCCGATCCCGATCAGAACCACAGAGATCAGCAATCTCAACGGCCTCACGGCAATCGGGATGCGGAACTTGCGGGGCTTACGGACATGCGGCTCCTCGTCCTGCGGAGGGCCGGTCAGGGGGACATCTTTACTACGAGGGCGGAAGAGACGCATAAATGCACTCCTCAGCGCCAGAAAATGCCTTCCAAACAGCGGGCGCCGTATGGGCCGATGATCACGCTATATTCGACTCCCCGGCCTATCTCCAGCCGATCACCTGGCCGCACGCGGATCACTTTGCCGCCGTCAACCGAAAACTGCGCCGAACCTTCGACGCAGTACACCACAATCGGGTAATTATAGCTGCGCATCGGCACACGCTCGTTAGGGGCGCTGATGCGCACGTGGGGATTGATCCCTTCGGCAAGCATACGGAGCCTGATCTCTTCCTCGGTGGGCGGCTCCTCCCCATCCCAGCGGATGCACCTGACCTGCTCGGAGACGAAAGTGTTTGCCATCTGTAGGCTCCCCTCCTGAAAGTGTAACTCAGGGCACAAGTTGTTTTTCCAGCAGCCAGCAAGGCTCTTCGACCATGCATAGCTCGCCGTTATGGTCTATATACTGCCAGCGTCCCGGATCCTCGCCGAAGACCCGATACCCCAGGCGCTCATAAAGCCTTCTCGCAGCGGGGTTCTGAAAGGCGGCGGCTATCGTAGCCCACCGGTATCCACGCCGGATCAGGTCATCCTCTGCCGTGAGGATCAACCTGGTACCGAGTCCACGCCCCCGGAACGCTTCCATAACACGCAGTGAGTAAAGATACGCCCTTTCGCCCGTTCGCACCAGCGCCGGATCGTTCCCTTTGAGGCGCACAAATATCTGACCTATGGGGAATCCGTTTGCGATCGCCACCCACATCAGCCTGGAGCCGGCAAGTTGGGCCTGATAGGTCTGCCGGAAAAGGCGCCGATAGTGCTTATAGAGGCCGTACCACTCCATGCGCGGCAGATCGCCTTCGCGTGCCAGGCGTATCTCCACGTTTATATCTAAGGTCAGGACATGCCGGTGTACGGCATCACGGCTCATAGCTCTTCCAGCAAAGCCTCAAGCAGCGCCTTTTCCTCATCCTCATTGGTGACTTCGCCATCTATCCATGCGTCGCGTAGCCGATTCAGTATCCGTTTGAATTTCGGGCCTGGCGCGAGACCCATCGCCTTAAGCGCCCTTCCATCGGTGATCGGCTTCATCCGGCGCCACCTATCGGCATACTTTGCGATCCGTTCCCTCACAATTCGCTCATCGCTTGCAGCCCAGACCGCGATCAGCGTCTCATCCAGATACTTATCCAACAGGCGGCTCAGCTCACTGGGCCTGGCACCCGCTTCCTCGAGCTTTGGCATGGCGGCCATAAGCTCACGGGCACCGTTTGCTATTTTGACCATTCGCTGGCTCCAACGCAAGCGTCCGGCAACGCTCTCAAGCTCCTCGGCGGAAAGCCTCATAACCAGTATCGCCATCCCGGGTTCGATCCTGCCGGCAAGCGCCGAAACCGACTTCCAGGGCGGCTCCGCGAAAGCCCCGCGTAACTCCTTGAACGCACGCGCCAGCCACTCATCGGCCCGCAGCGCCGGATGTATACGCCGGAGTATCCCCAGCTCATCCAACCTCAATAACGCGGCCTCCGGCTCAGGCTCGGCCATGATCGCCTCGATCTCATGGTTGATCCTGGCCCCACTGACCCGATCCAGCAGCGGCAGCGCCAGCTCGATAAGCTCCAGAGTCCGCCCCTCGATCCGGAATCCGAGCCGTTGCTCAAACCGAACGGCCCTCAGCATCCTCGTTGGGTCATCAACAAAGCTGAGGCTATGCAAGACGCGAATCAGGCCTCGTCGCAAGTCCCGCTCCCCGCCCCAAAAGTCCAGCAACTGCCCGAAAGGCCCCGGTGCCAGCCGAATCGCCAGGGTGTTAATGGTGAAATCACGCCGATGCAAGTCCAGCTTGATCGAGCCTCGCTCCACAGTCGGCAGGGCAGAGGGATGTTCGTAAAACTCGGTCCTGGCGGTCACCAGGTCGACAAACGGCGGCACTCCCTCATCCGGGCGCACGCCCATCTGCTCCCAGACGCCCACATCCAACAGCCACTTGGCCGTGCCAAAGCGCCGATGGCTCCGAGTGTGGCCACCGTACCGCCTTTGAAGTGACCTCGCCAATGAGATCGCGTCTCCTTCCACCACCAGGTCAATGTCGTGGCTCCGCCCGCCATCGGCCAGGGCGCCCAGCAACAGATCGCGCACGAATCCGCCTACGAAGTAAAGCCCGTACCCCATCTCCTGCGCCCGCTCACTTATCACGCGCACCAATTGCATCGTGGCGGGAGATAGGGCGGCTTCCAACTTCCGGACGATCTCGTGGCGGCTGGTAGCCTCTCCATCGCCCTCGCCCCACAGCTTGATCAGATCGGTCCTGGTGACGATGCCGATCAGGTTCCCGTCCCCGTCAACCACCGGCACCTGTCCCCAGCCATGCTCGATCATGAGTTGGCGCAAATGCTCCACCGAATCCTCCGGCCTGACGGTGACCCTGCCTCGCTCCATGACAGTCTCGACGGTCTGGCCACCCAGTCCGTGATCCATAGCCTTATCGACCGCCCGGCGGGTCAGCAAACCGACCAGCTCGCCATCCGAATCCAGCACCGGGAATCCCTCATGGCCGGTGCGGCGCATACGGGTGGCGACATCGGAGATCCTCTCATCCGCGCGAACGGTCTGGACGCCGTGCGACATGATGCTCTCCACGGTCGCGACCGGGCGGATCACGCGCGGGAGGAGCTCCAATATCTCGTCCCTTGCCGTCTCAAGCGAATCCCTGCGGACGATGGCCGCAGCAGCTCGGCAATGCCCACCGCCGCCGAAGTGAGCCGCCACTTCGGATACGTCAACCGCGTCCGACGTGCTTCTGGCCACGAGCTGGATGTGATTCCGCAGCCGTATCAGCAGGAATACCGCGCTCGGCTGGAAAAAATCGCGCAGTTTATGCGCCAGGGTGGATACTTCCTCCACCAAATCCGGCGCCGACGCCGTGGCGATGACTACGACGTGTCCCCCGATCCGATGTATCTCGGCGCTTTCCAGCAGCCGCTCATACAGCTCCCGTTGCGCATCCGAAAGCGGATAGTGCAAGAACTCGTGCACCACGTCTAGATTGGCGCCTTGTTCCAGCAGCCAGGCCGCGCATCGGAGATCACGAGGTGTGGTGGTGCCGTAAAGCAGCGACCCGGTATCCTCGTATATGCCCAAAAGCAACAAAGTGGCCTCGATCCTGCTCAGGCTCACGCCCTGTTCCTGCAATTGTTCGGCCAATAAAGTTGTGGTGGCGCCGACTACCTCTCCGCCAAAGCTCCAATGCGGCTCCATTTTCCGCATCGGCGGATGGTGGTCAATGAAGTGTATGGGGGTATCGGGCCTCATGCCGCGCACGGTGGTGATGCTCTGGGTATCCACCACCGTCACATACTCGACATGGCCCCGCTTTAGCGAATCGGGATCGACAAATGGCAACCTATCCCGGTAAAGCGCCAGGAAGTGCTGGACGTTGCGGTTGAGTTTGCGCGGCAAAACCGGCACCGCATCCGGATCGAGTTTATATGCCGCCAATTCGGCGGCTATTGCATCAAAATCGGCATTTTCGTGGGTCAGGATCAGCTTCACAATAGGCCAGGCCCCTACTCAAAAAACACGCGCATCACCAGACGGCCTAATCGTATCTCGTCGCCGTCCTTAAGGATACGAGGTTTTTCCGGGCTGAGCCTCTGACTGTTAAGCGAAGTGCCGTTAGTGCTGCCCAGGTCAACCAGCATTAAGACGTTACCGTAGTGGCGTATGGCCGCGTGAATCCGCGAGACCCCTTTTTCCAACGCGCCATACGGGGCCAGATCCACATCCGGCTGTTGCTCGCCGGAACGATCTGTCCTGCCTATGGTGATCTCCTGGTCTATGGGAATCGATATTTTCCCCTGCACTCCCTGTATCTGGAAGTGCAAAGTATGTGGTGCCCCGTAACTGCCGGGGTCCAGATGACGGGCCTGATGCCGCTTCACCTCTTCCAGCAGCTTATCGGCGCCGATCACCGGTGTATGGGCATCGTAAGGCATCTGTTCCCCGCAGGCAACACAGTACATCGTGCCGGGAGGGTTTTCGTAGCCGCAGGACGGGCATTTCCCCATTGAGACCTCACCCCCTCACTTTATCCCTGTTGAGTGTAGTATACAAATTTTCCGGCCCAACGGTACTTTACGTAACATCAGTCTCGCACCCTCTCATATTCAAGGCTCCGCCAGCATGTAGACCGCCGCCCCGTCCTGCTCGAAAACCCGCGTCAGATACTCCGCATCCCCAACGCTTGAGATGGCGGGCAGGATCGATGGGGGCCTCCAGCGGAACATATACTGCCAGGAATCCGGACTCCCCACGATCTGCGGCACCAGCACATAGTCCACATCGTGCTCCCTCAGCACCGACTCCCATTGCGGGTCAGCCGGATCGCGCCAAAATCCCTCAAGCTCCTCCTGCTCGGCATAGGCACCTTCGGCGCCCACGAAAAAGGGCTGCGGACGAAAGTAAACGGCGTCCCTCTCGGTTATGACCGGCGCCCAATGGCCCTCGTAGTTGGCAGGGTAGTTCAGGATTCTCGCGTCCGTCGGGGCATTTTCCCGCAACCATAGCATTGCCACCACATCCGCGTGCGATGAGAAGGCGCCATAGAACCACAGACGGCCCTTGCTAAAAGCCAATAACCGCCCGGAAAAGGCCACCAAAGCCACCACACCGAGCGCGATCACCGCCATGACCGGGTAGCGAACCCGCATTACCAATCGCTCAACTTTTCCACGGCCAATCCGCTCCGCGACCCATGCGATCCCCCGCGCCGATAGATAAGCATAGGGGATTATCGGCCCATGCCAGGCAATGCTGAAGGGATAATCATACTTCAGCAGCGCATCCATGAACGGGAACGTCCGTTCCAGCAGGCCCAGGGTTGAGAATTCGATCACGGCGACCAGCCAGACCAGCATCAGGACGTCCACATCGGACGGATTCCGGAGCGCCACAGCCGCCCCGATAAACGCCAGGGCCGGGATCACAACTCCGTGCATGAACACCAGCAGCTTCCAATGCTCAATGCTGATCTCAAAAGGTGATGCCACGTCGCCCCCAAGCAGGTGCGCTATCCGCACGAGCCACGGGGTTATCAGCACCAGGGCCATCATCGGAATCCCAACGGCGATCTTCGCCAACCGGGCGAATCCCACCCGCCGGCCACCGGAAAGCAGCCATTTTGCCGCCAAGGCAATCACCCAGGGGACGTAGCCGATCGCGACGATTATGGTGGTATCCGGGTGCGAGATCGGCAAGGCCGCCAGCGTCACAACGGCAGCGACCACATCCTGCCACCTGCCGCCGCGTAGCACCCTTAACGCAAAGGTCAGGAACGCCAGGCCGAATACAAGCGCCAGCAATGTCGTATAATGCGAGTCCATGTAAGCGGTGAACAGGCCAAAGCCGGCTATCGTCGCCACCGAAACGCCACCCCCGATCCGCTTCCCCCCGGCCTCGATCCCAAAGTCATAAGCCAGCCACACAAATAAAATTGCCAGGGCTGCTCCCATTGCCATCTGAGCCTGATGGATCGGGATGCCGGTGCGTGCGGTAAGGTAAGCTATCAATATCGGGAATCCGGGCGAGTAGAGGTACTCGATCTCCGGGTGGAAGGGGGCCAAAGTAGTCAGCGTGCCGCCCTCCCGCACAGTCAGGGCCAGGTATCCGAATCCCTGCGCATCGGTATCCAGGGGTACCGGTAATATCAGGGCCGGCGCCAGGAAGATCATGGCCGCGAGCGCGAAGAACAACAAGATCGGCACCGGGGGCAGATCATCCGTCCGGCCATCACGCCCCCCAGGCCCGGCGACGATCCATGCAGCGAGGAGCGCGATCAATACGTCGAATGCCCAGGCCCGGAACCCGAATGCAGATGCAAAGGCCACCCCAACCACCAATATCAGCGCCAGAACTGTAACACCGCTCAAGGCAATGCCACGCCACGGCGGCGCCCATCTCCACCTCAGGCCGCATCCGCCGGCCAAAACCGCCCCGCCGATCAGGAGCGCGAGCGCCACGGTCATTGCATCTTTTCCCCGCGCAAAACGATATTGGAACCGTGGATCAGGCCCAGCCCCACCACCGACCGATCCATCAAGTCCAACACGCGCAGCAGCGGGATCAAGATCGGTCGCGGCAGTCTCAATTGCGGCGTCAGAACGCCTATAAACGCGCTATATTCACGCTTGATAGCCTTCTCGGCCACGTCCATCGCATACACATCGGCACCACTTCAACGCCCCACTTCGCGGATCACTCTTGCCGGATTCCCGGCAGCTATCACACCAGATGGGATGTCGCGAGTGACGACACTTCCCGCGCCGATCACACTCCCGGCGCCTATGGTGACGCCCTTGAGCACCAGAGTGTGCATACCTATGAAAACATCGTCACCTATCGAGATGGGCGCCGAGGCCCCGGCCAACGGATCACGCAGGCGGAATTCCGGCTCGATCGGGTGAAAATCGGTATCGGTGATCACACAGTCGGCACCCACGGTGACCCTATCGCCGATCACAACCGAACGCACAGCACAGATCGTGCCGCCCGTCATGCCGAAATCGTCCCCGATGACGATCCTGGCGCCGGCATCCCGCGTGGCCAGCACCACTCGGTGCGACGGGCTAAGGGGATTCGATGCCGGGAAGGAACGCAACTCCAGGCCATCGCCGATCTCGATCAGGCTACCGCGATGGCGCTGTATGATCGGAGCGCCGTATATACGCCACCCCTTCCCCCACCTCACGCCTTTGAACGCGAACAGCAGCCTGATATACGGCAAGCCGATCAGGCGGCGGAGTTCGTTTGCCGCCTTCCAGGGAGTATCATAAGCCGCGCGAAGCAACTCACCTATCCCCGTCATCGTCAATGCGCACAGCGTATATGCGATAATCACCGATCTGAGCCAGCTGCTCCAAATCGCCCGGCTCCAGGAAATCCGGCGGCGGCCCCATCGAGATCCAGTAATCGTACCCGGCCAACTCCTCACGGCTAGACACGTCTCGCTCCACCACGTCTGCAAGGCCTGCGTAGTAACCTATCAGCGTGCGGCCCGGAGCCAACACCCTGGCATCCGGCGGCAGATTCAATATGTATTGGGCCACCTCAAAGTCATATCCGGTGACCAGCCGATGCCTGTACTCATCGCTCATCAGGGGGTGGCGCAAAAGCTCCCACTTGAAAAGCACCGCCTTTCGGGCGGCGGGGAGCGCCGCGACCACGATCAGGATCACCAGCGCGTACCTGACGACAGGCTTCCATCGCGGGGCTTTGAGCGCATCTGCCGCCACATCCACCAGGCGCCCCGCCATAACCGCCACGATGGGCAGCACCGCCAGCAGGAACCTGGTATCGTACGAAGCGAACATCCACCAGGCCGCCCCAAATGGCAACGCAAAGCTCAAGAGGGATACCGCCCGCCTCCTCACATCGCCATCCGACGAGATCGAGCCGGTTGGATCAAGTGCCTCGGCCAGCACCCAAATCAATCCGAGCGTATATGCCACGCCCGATGGGAAAAACGCCCACCTATCGGTCACAAAGGGGAACAGATTGGCCAGATCGTGTCTTGCCATCCAGGTCCAGGCCGTGGGCGGCATGAGGTAACCGTATAGTGCCAGATTCCGACCATACCACGGCCCGGCAACCACCAGGAACGACGCCACCGCCAACCACAAATCCCGCCATCTGAACGGGAACCGACCGCCCCCTCGATCCATCAGCGCGGCCAAAGCCACGAAAAGCGGGAATGAGATCGGCAAAGTGATCGCGCTATTCTTAGTCCAAAGCGCCAGCCCGGCCATCACCCCGGCCATCACCGCCTCTCTTGGCCCGCCATATCGGTAAAGCCGCCAGGCGAAAACCGCCGTCAAGGTCACGTAAAAAGATACCGGCACATCGGCGTAGCCAGATGATGCCCAACGGGTGAAATCCGGGGTGATCGCGAGCAGTAACGCCGCCGCCACCCCCGCACGATGCCCGTAAAACTCGCGCCCAAGCTCATACGCCGCCCCCAATGCGCCGATGGCCATCACCGCCGGGATAAATCTCGCCATATATTCGTCAATCCGCCCGGCGGCCATATGGGTATAGGCATATGCGTATGGCAGCAACATCGGGTATGCGTCGTAAAGGCCGTCATCCGGCAAGGCACGCTCGCGGAACATGCGCCAGCCGTAATGGGAATATATCGCCAATGCGTCGTCATCGCTGAACGGCCAGTAAACGGCGTTGAAGGCTATCAAAATGGCGATGATCACCACAATCGAGATGGATGCGGCCTCTATGGGGTTATCAACAGCACGGTTGGCAAGTGGCTTCAAGGCCACCGTGGGGACATACTCATCCGGCACGCTGGCAGATTCCAAAAGCAGCCACGTCCCCACGCCGAAAACCAGGGCCTCCCCTGCCAGAACCACGGTAAAGTTCAAAGCGCCGGGAAAGATCAGGGCATACACCATCATGCCCCACGTCAACGTGCCCAGGCTCAGCCCAACCGTGACCAGCGCCAAAAGCACCGGAAATCGACGTCTGTCCGCCAAAATGAGCACGGCCCACGGGTAGGCAAACGCCAATCCGAACGCCACGCTCACCCAGGCGCCAAGCGAATCGAGTATCGTCATATCACAGGTACCGTTCGATTATCCTCGCAAGCTCCGATGCCCTATGTCTATACGTATGTTCGCGCAGAAAACGCTCCCTCGCCGCCCTGCCAATGGCCTCACGTTCCCGCTCGTGGCTCAGCAGCCATTTATACCGCTCCACCGCCTCATCCGCACTTCCGACTATGATCACCTCCGATCCCGGTTCAAACCATTCCTCGATCCCCAGATACGGATTGGATACCATGCAGGCACCCATAGCAGCCAACTCAAACGGCCTGGCGGTGGACGAGCCATACACGGATGCGTGCGCCCCTCTGGTAATACAAAGGTTTATCTTGCTGCGGGCCACATATCGCCGGAGACCGCTCAAAGAGGCATAAGGCAATATCTCAACCCCGTCCAGGTCACCCATACCGGTGCCCCTGACGGCGAACTTCACGCCGGACATCCGCCGGGCAGGTTCGGCGATCATCGCCTCGATCCACCGTTCCCGATACTCGCGACCGTGGCCGTAGAAGAAAACATCTATATCCCGCGCGGAGACCTCAACCGGCCTGAATACGTCCGGGTCGGCGCCATAGTAAAGCACGTGAACCGACTTCGCCCCCATTTCCAATAAACGCCCGGCGCCGCCTTTAGAATTGGAGATGAAGGCGTCATATTCGCCCAGGTCGGCACCGTGGTATATGCGGAAACCGGTTGAGAATCCGCGAAACCCCGGCAGGCTGGCCGGTACATCGCCGTCGTAAAAAAGCACCGGCTTGCGATGCCTTTCGCGTATATGGGCAGCAACGCCCACCACGTGATTGAGCGGTATCGTCAGGAAAAGCACGGCGTCGAAATCCGGCTCGCGCCGTAAAACGCCATCGAGATAAGCCCGCCACCTGGGGGCGATCAGTCGCCTTGCGATATTGCGCACCACTTTATCGCCAAGCCTCTCGCCCGATTCGCCATCTGCGGCGCGATTCCGACGGCCACGCGCCCCTACCAGGCACCGGATCGCATCCCTGGCCGCTTTGAAAAGATTCCCCTCCCGCAGCACAGGATTCGGCAACACGCGCCACCACAGGCTTTCCACAGGCCGGCCTTGATACGTGGTTGCCACCACCTCGACGCCGATCTCGTCCAATCCCTTCAGCAGCTGCCACCACGAGGGCGTGGCACTGAAGGGATAAGTAAGGTCAAGCGAGGAACAGACTATAAGGAGTTTCACCGCCTGGTGGCACCCGCAGCTATCGCGGCCTCTATCTCTTCCCGATGTTCGCGATAGTACTCAATGGTCTTGATCAGGCCTTCCTCAAATGCCCACTTCGGCTCGTAGCCGATCAGTTCGCGGGCACGGGCGATGCTCGCGCTACGGCGTGGCTGTCCGTTCGGCTTGGTGGTATCGTAAACCACCTCGCCTTTGAAGCCGGTATGTTTGACTATCAGCTCCACCGCCCGGCGGATGGTGGTTTCCTCCTCGGTGCCGATGTTGACCGGCTCGCCGGTTTCCAGGCGCTCGGCGGCCAGGACGATCCCCTCGGCTATATCCTCCACGTAGACGAAGCTACGCGACGGCGAGCCATCGCCCCAGACCACCAGCACATCTTCCAGGAAGGCCTTGCGGATAAGCGCCGGGATCACGTGGGATGAGCGAGGGTCAAAATTATCGCGCGGGCCAAATGCGTTAAACGGGATCACAGTCACCGCGTTAAAGCCATACTGCGCCCGGTAGGCCTGGGCCTGCACGATCATCATCCTCTTTGCGAGTCCGTACGGGGCGTTAGTCTCCTCCGGGTAGCCGTTCCACAAATCCTCCTCTTTGAACGGCACCGGGGTGTACTTTGGGTACGAGCAGGCGGTGCCGACTCCGACGAACTTCTGCACCCCGTTGATACGGGCCGCTTCCATAAGTTGGGCGCTCATCATCAGGTTATCGTAAAAAAGCGTGGCGGGGTTTTCCATGTTGTAGCCGATCCCCCCGACCCTGGCAGCAAGGTGTATGACTATATCCTGGCCGCGCGTGACCTCCAGGCAATTTTCCATCAAGCGCAGATCATGCGTGGCGCTGCGCGGAATGGTGATCTGCTCGTCCTTCACCCCGCGCCGACGTAAAACATCCACCACATGCGAGCCGATGAACCCGGCCCCCCCCGTCACCAACACTTTTTTGCCATCCCAGAATCCCATGATCCCATGCCTCCTGATTCGGTTTCGGCAGGGAGATTATATCAGCGCGGGACGCACATACAAAAGGCCGTCACCACCGCCGGGTTACCGGCCAAAGTAGTCGTCCGGCAGCGGCTGCGCGCCTGCCCCGGTCGGACCCAGGTCATGCAGGCCGTAGAGCGGGAACAGCGAGTCGAAGAAGTCAACACCACACTCGATCAGGCAATCCGATACGTCCAACCTAAACTCGTCCAGACATCCGGCCCTGGAGCCACCGCCCTCCAGACATTCGGCCAAGTCGCCCAATACATCGGTGATGCACTCTCGACGGCATCCGCCGGACGCGGAGCAAGCCTCTGCGCATACATCCCACCTGGCGCGATAGTTCGCCATGCACATGCCCGGCTCGCCGCCGGATGCCAGACAGGCCGTCAGCGCGTACCTGGCGCCAATGCGGCACTCAAGCACGCAATCGGACGCGGCAGGGATACACAGGGCCTCGCAAGAGGCAAGCTCCCGCTCGAAGCCGGCCAGACAACCCTCTGCCCGGCCACCCGAAAGCACACAATCCGCCAGATGTCCAACCGCCGCGTCATCACAAAGCACCTCGCAACGCGAGGGGGAACTCTCGCTCGCAGCCTCACACGTCACCAGCACGCGCCCAAAAGCCGTCAGACAGGCATCCGGGTCGCCCCCCCGATCCAGGCACTCGATCAGGGCCGAATCGGCTACAGCAGCACATTCATCCCCACCCGCCCCCGCATCTCCGGCGCAACGGGCCAGAAACTCATCACGTTCGGCCTCGCACACCCTCCCGCCGGAGCCGAACTCCTCGCAAAGCCGATAAACGGCATCTGCCTGCGCACCACAGGCAGTCTCATAATCTGGAGGCGAGCACTCTCCCTCGCACCCGGAGACCGCGTCCAGGAACGTCAGGCGGCATGTAGCAGGATCGCCACCATTGGCCAGGCACGCGGCCACATCCGATTCCGCGCTCGATATGCAGGCCGCCCCACAGCCCGGAGATGACCGATTACACTCGGCCAGGCATGTCTCTATCGCCAACTGCTCATCGTCCCTGCAGGCCACCTCTTGCCCCTCGCCGCCCCTGCTCACGCAGTCCTCATATACCCTCCTCCCGGCCTCAACGCACGATTCCGGGCAGGTAGGCTCATCACCGCCTGTGGCGGGCAGGTAAAGCACGGCCCCTGAGCCGGGATCGGTCAGTATAGGGGTGCCACGCTCGCCGGCGATCAGGTCGGATAGAGGCGCCTCGATCTCGTCGTAGGAAAGCGGGCCGGGGATGTGAAGCGAATCGCCGGCCCTCAAACCGATTTCGACCACGTGGAGCGGGCCGTCCGGCGGTGCAGCCAGCACGTATACGCGCAGTAGCGGCTCGGAAGGGGGCAGGAGCCTGCAATCGGAATCGCATGTGCCACCGATGCCATTGGCAGGGCCTTCATCACATTCCTCATTGGGCTGCACGATCCCGTCGCCGCAGACCGGCAACCGGCAATCCGGTCGACAAGTACCCCAAAGAGAATTCTCCTCGCCCTCATCGCATTCCTCGCCCAGGGCCGGCTGCACAACCCCGTCTCCGCAATAGTTCGGGGTACACTCGTTGCTGCAGAAGTCCAGGTCATCGGCGTTGCCGTCGTCGCATATCTCACCCTCATCAAGCACGCCATCGCCGCAACGCGGGAGGGTGCAATCGGTACGACAGGCATTCGGCTCGGTATCGCTGTTCAAAAGGCCATCGTCACAATGTTCGTCGTTGACCTCCTGGATTATGCCATCGCCGCAGAACGCCGGTTGACATAGCGATGTGCACAGGTCATTATCGTCCAGGTTGCCGTCATCACATCTCTCACCCAGGTCAACAACGCCATCGCCGCAATGTGGCAGCGTGCAATCGGTGCGGCAGGCATTGGGCACGTTATCCCTGTTGTACTCGCCTTCGTCACACTCCTCGCCCGGCTCCACTATCCCATTGCCGCAGATACCAGACCTGAGCACGCAATCCGCCGGACAGCCATCGCCATCAACGGTGTTCCCATCGTCGCAGTCCTCGCCAGGGTCGAGCACGCCGTCGCCACAACGCGGCAGCATACAATCGGTGCGGCAGGCCCCCGGCTCCTCGTCGGAGTTGGAATCGCCATCATCGCATTCCTCGCCAAGCGCCGCCTGCACGATGCCATCGCCGCAGTAGGCCAGGCGGCAGTCAAGGGTACAGGCCCCCTCGCCGTTGGCATCCCCATCATCGCATTCCTCGCCCAGGGCAGCCTGGACGATGCCATCGCCGCAATAGGGAGCGAGGCATAAAGTGGTACACTCTCCCCGATCGTCGTTATCTGCCCCCAGATCGCATTCCTCGCCCGGCTGTACGATCCCATCGCCACATCGCGGCAGCAGGCAATCGGTGGTGCAACGGCCATCGTCACGGTTAAATATGCCGTCGTCACATTCCTCGCCGTTCCCCGGCTGGACGTAGCCATCGCCACAGCGGGCCACGGTGCAACTTTCGGTACAGGCGCCGAAGTTACTGTTCCCGCCCCCCAGATCACACTCCTCACCGGGGTCGAGCACACCGTCACCGCAGCGCGGGAGAGTGCAATCGCTCCGACAGGCGCCCGGCAACGAGTCACTGTTAGCCGCCCCGTCGTCGCATTCCTCGCCCGGATCGAGCACCCCGTTACCGCAGGTGACAAGGACGCAATCCGCAGTACAATCCCCACCCTCCTCCCCGCCTGGGTCGCAGCTCTCACCGGGGTCGAGCACTCCATCGCCACAGCGCGGGAGGGTACAATCGGTACGACAGGCGCCCGGCCTGGAATCGCTATTGGCCGCGCCATCGTCACATTCCTCGACTCCCACCTGTACCACCCCATCCCCGCAGGTGGCTACGGTGCACGAATCGGTACACTCATCGCCGGGAAACAGGTTCCCGTCGTCACACTCCTCGCCCGGCTCCAACACCCCGTTGCCGCAAGCCGGCAGCCGACAGTCGATCGTGCACGGCCCGATCCCGTTATCCGCGCCCAGGTCGCACTCTTCGCCAAGCACTGCCTGCACTATGCCGTCACCGCAACGGGCCTGGCGGCAATCGGTGGTACAGAGGCCCATGTCATTATTGAGGAAGCCAAAATCACATTCCTCACCCAGGCCAATATCCAGCACCCCGTCGCCACAGCGGGGGAGGGTGCAGTTGAAGCGGCACTGATCCGAGCCGCCCAGGCCGCCTACGGTGCGTCCATAGGCGGTTATGCCCTCGTCGCATTCCTCTCCCGGATCAAGCACGCCGTTGCCGCAAAGGGGCATTCTGCACGAGGACGTGCAGGGGCCGTAGGGGTTGTTATTCGGCCCCAGGTCGCACATCTCGGTAAGCTGCACCACGCCGTCGCCGCAAAAGGCGAGCCGGCACGAGGTGGAGCACGGCCCGCTTTCGGAATTGAAAGGCCCCAGGTCACACTGTTCACCGCTGGCACGCTGCACGATCCCATCGCCACAACGCGGTAGCCGACATTCGGTGGTACAAGTGCCGGTATCCGAATTGGCCGCGCCCTCGTCGCATTCCTCACCAGGCTCCACCACACCGTTGCCGCATCTGGCCAGCCTGCAATCATTGGTACAGCCGTCGTCGTCGACGCCGTTGCCATCGTCGCATTCCTCGCCAAGCCACCACTGTCGCACCCCGTCACCGCAGCGCGGCAGGGTGCACATCGAGGTACAGCCACCGGCGTAGTCATCGTTAAAAGGCCCCAGATCGCATTCCTCAACGCCCGCCTGAACCAATCCATCTCCACAGCGGGCCAGTCGGCAGGACGTGGTGCATATTCCGTGATCGTCGTTGGCAGCGCCAAAGTCACATTCCTCACCCGGCTCCGGCACCCCGTTGCCACAAGTCGGCGAGGGAACGCCCACAACGCCACCCATTGCTACCAGTTCGGCATCCCCTTCCGGGCGCACGTCCATGCGCCAGGTCACGTCCCCAGGCTCGACGACGGCAGATGAGGTATAGAAGATCACACGGGAGTCGCCGCTCACCGGTGGTTGCGACCGAGTGGTGACCTGGCCGTACAGGATACGGACGATGAGCGTATCCGCACGGGAAAGCATCGGCAGCGCCAGCCGCATCAAGCGGTTGCCGCGCATAGCGCTCTGCGATTCCTCGATCAGGACGAGTGAATCGCCATCCAGACGGGCGACGCTTCCCTCGAAAAAGCTCAGCAGGACGACCGATCCGTCATAGGCACGGATGGTATCGCCGGGTGAAAGCCGGTCCGTATCAGAAAGCGGCTCCCAGGCGGATTCGCCGGCAGGGCGCCGTTCCGCGAGGCCGGAGATGATCCGAACGTCCACCGGCTCGACCGTCACCTCATCCGGCAGCGGGATGAGGACGTAGGCCGCCACCCCGATCAGCAGCAACAGGCCGAACAGGCACCCCAACCTGAAGATGCCTCGCCAGTTGATCTCGGCGCGGGCCACTACCTTCCCGCGCTTTTTACCGCTTGCCATTCGCCGCAATTCGTCAAGGTCGCTCACGGTATCCCGATCGCAAAGGCGGTGCCGAAAGAGCTAAATCGCGTTTAGTTTAGGTTTGGAATCGGTTAAAGGCAAATAATCATCGGCCCTGCATCGCCCGCCAAAACGCGATATAATGCGCTCGCCCTCCAGGAATCCATCTGGATACCGACATCCGGCCAGGAGGTGAGATGTGAATTCCACGATGCAACGTCTGCACGCCATCGTCTACGGGCGGGTGCAGGGGGTGAATTTCCGCTATTATACCGTCGGGAAGGCCAACGAGCTGGGCCTGACCGGATGGGTACGCAATAAGTGGGACGGAACGGTCGAGGTGGTGGCCGAAGGGCCATCCCAGGCGTTGCAAGAGTTTTATCGGTGGCTGTTTCGCGGCTCTCCGTCGGCCCGTGTGGACGATGTGAAGGCCGAATGGAGCGAGGCTACCGGTGAATTCCACGACTTCAGGGTGCGCGGAACCGCGTGAGAAGAACCAGATGAGAGAAAATACCGAACAGTTAGCCTGGAGGATATTGCTCCTCTTCTTTGGGATATTCTGCCTCATTTGCGTGCTTTCGCTATGGGGAGCCTACTGGTTCTTCTTCGTCTCGACCGTCCCGCTGAACGTGCAATTGCAGGTGGCCAGGGGTACTGTCAGCCTGATCTCGCCCGGCTCCGCCGAGCCGATAGCGGTGACCAATCCGCACTATCTGGATGAAGGGGGCGAGGTGGCTACCGACGCGACTTCACAGGCGCTGCTGCTATTTTCCGACCCGTATACCGGGCGTACCGTGGCGACCATGACGCTCTTCAACGATACCATCGCCACCGTGGTCAGGGCCAGGAGGCCCCGCTTCGATTTCTCAAGCGGCAGGTTCACGGTGACGGTGGAGACGGAACAGGGACATATCGGAGTGCGCCTGCCATCCGGCAACCCCAGGGCCACCGAGTTCGAGTTGGAATCCCGCCACGGGAGGTCAACGCTCCGCAGGCCGGGCGATTATATAGCCCAGGTGCTGCAATCCGGCATGAATGTGACCGTGATCGGCGGAGAGGCGGCGATAAGCACCGACGGCACGCCCGTCACGATCTCCGACGGCCAGCGGGCCACGGTCACCGAGGGACATGACGATGTAACTCTATCACGGAGCGAGACGAGTATAGTCACCAATCCGCAGTTCGAGGAACACCCGCCGGATGCCCCGTCCGAGGCGGTCGGGTGGGAATGCTACGATCGTTACGACGCGCCCGACGACCCGCGTAGTTCCTGGGCACGCGAGGTGGTAGATGGGCGGGCGGTGTTCCACCTGTGGAGGGAAGGCGAGAATCTGAACCACGCCGAGGTCGGATGCACCCAAGACCTGGGCGAGGAAAACGTAGGCATAGATGTATCCGGCTACGGCAGCCTGGAAATGCGGGCCACCATGATGATCTCCGGCCACTCACTATCCACATGCGGCATCCTGGGCAGCGAGTGTCCAATTATGGTGGTGATGTACTACCGCGATATGATAGGCGCCGATAGGTGGTGGATCCACGGCTTCTATTCCTACTATGACCCGATGTTCAGCTCGTGGCCGTTCAGGTGTAGCACCTGCTCGCTGGAGCACGAGCGGATCAATCCTAACGTCTGGTACACGTTCGAATCCGGCAACCTGATCAACCTGATCCCCGCCGAACAAAGGCCCCGGTTCATACTGCGGGTGAAGTTTTACGCATCCGGCCACGCATACGACGTGATGTTGGACGAATTCTCGGTGCTTGTCGGGCCGTAGTTAGAGATCATGCGAGATAGACCTGAACCCTGGCCGCGCGCACGATGGCGGCTCCTGATCGACGAGCTACCCCTGGACGGTCCAACAAATATGGCAACCGATGAGGCCATCGCCGAAGCAGTCGGCGCGGGCCTGGCACCGCCCACTTTACGCTTTTACCGCTGGGAACCGCCGTGTCTCTCGCTTGGGTACTCCCAACCGATCTCGGACGTGGATATGTCGCGGCTGGCCAAATTCGGCTGGGATATAGTCCGACGCCCGACCGGTGGCAGGGCGATATTACATACCGACGAGATGACTTATAGCATCACGGCGCCGCAAGATGAGCCGCGTGTATCCGGCGGGGTGCTGGAAAGTTACCGGCGGCTCAGCACCGGACTGCTGAGCGGTTTGAGGCTGCTGGGGATAGAGGCGGACGCCGGTCGCAAAGCGCCCCGTAACCGCCAGAGCGGCCCGGTTTGCTTTGAGGTACCGTCGGATTACGAGATCGAATTCGGCGGCAGGAAGTTGCTCGGCAGTGCGCAAACCCGTCGCCACGGCGCGGTGCTCCAGCACGGCTCGCTCCCTTTGGATGGCGACCTGAGCAGGATCGTCCTGGTGCTGAGCTTTCCGGATGAGAGTTCCAGGGCCGAGGCAGCAGCCAAGCTCCTGAAGCGGGCGATCACGGCATCCGAGGCAGCAGGCAGGCGGGTTTCGTGGGACGAGGCCGTGGGTGCTATGGTGCGCGGGTTCTCCCTCGCCCTCAATTTGGAGCTTGTCCCCGGCGCCCTCACCCCACACGAACGCGAGGCGATCCCCAGGCTACGAGAAAAGCACCTCTCGGACGGGTGGATTAACCATATATAAACGCATTCCGTTCGAGAAATGGGTTACAATCGTTTTAGATGCACACCGTTCATCCGAGTTGAGGGCGAGGTGGGATCATGCCTTATAACGTTATGGTCGTAGATGATGATAAAGACATGGCCGCATCCCTGGCCGAGATGATCGAGCTTTTGGGGCACAATGCGATCATAGCCCTCGGCCCGCGTAAGGCGATGGCGAGCCTTTCGCAGGCGATCCCGGAGATAATCTTCCTGGATATAAACATGCCGGGGGTGGATGGCCTGGAGGTGCTACGTTACCTGCGCCGCGACCCATCCACGGAGGGGGTGCAGGTGGTAGTGGTTTCCGCCAACGACTCGAAGGCCGATATAGATGCGGCGTACCGGGCCGGAGCCAATGCCTATATCGTGAAGCCGGCGACTCTGGACGATGTGGAATCGGCCATCAGGCGGGTGATGGGGAGGTGATATAAACAAAGAAAGGCCACGCTTTGAGCGTGGCCTCCTGGTGCGCCCGGAGGGATTCGAACCCCCGACCTTTTGCTCCGCAAGCAAACGCTCTATCCAATTGAGCTACGGGCGCACGTAAAGGCGGGGAGGCAGGGATTCGAACCCTGGAGGGAGCTCCTCGCCCCCTAACCGCTTAGCAGGCGGCCCCAATCGTCCACTCTGGCACCTCCCCGCATTGGAGTTAACTTGTTAAGGCGGAGGGAGAGGGATTCGAACCCCCGGAGACGTTACCGCCTCAGTGGTTTTCAAGACCACCGCCATCGTCCACTCGGCCATCCCTCCGTCTCAGGGGCGCCCTACACCCCTCACGCCCGATAGTATATCACGATCCCCGCACTTCTGCCAAGAATCCGGAATGGATCACGGCGCCTTTTCAGCGCTGCCATTAGGCAACACCGCGTGCGGGGGGTAAAATATTCAATTGCTTGTGCCACACATGAGTCCTGACCATCAAACCACTATTGCAATGGGGGGAGTATGGAAACCGAAGTCAAGGCTGCTGAAGATGTGAGGGAATTCTGGAGGCGCCTGGCCAGACAGATAGCTGCCAGGCTCGATATGCTCAGCGCCCCAGAGTGGGCGGTCGTGATAGGCACCGCGCTGGTGGTGGGCGTAACTGCAGGATTTGGCGCGGTAGTCTTCAGGTGGCTGATCGCTAAGGCACAGTGGCTGTTCTTCGACGTCGGTGGCCGCCTGTTCTCATTCATGGGGGATTACTATATCATCATAGCTCCCGCGCTGGGCGGCTTGATAGTCGGGCCGCTGGTGTACTTCTTCGCACGCGAGGCCAAAGGACACGGCGTTCCGGAGGTGATGGAGGCCGTCGCCCTCAAGGGCGGCAGGATCAGGCCCCGCGTGGCCGTGATCAAGTCACTGGCCTCATCGGTTTGTATCGGCAGCGGCGGTTCGGTCGGACGTGAGGGGCCTATCGTCCAGATCGGGTCGGCGCTCGGCTCGACTTTGGGCCAGTTCCTCAAACTTTCGGAAGACCGGGTGAGGAACCTGGTGGCATGTGGCGCCGCAGGAGGCATATCCGCCACGTTTAACGCACCGATAGCAGGCGCCATCTTCGCGCTGGAGATCATCCAGGGTGAGCTACAGGCGGGATATTTCGGCGCGGTGGTTATCTCGGCTGTGGTGGCGGATATTGTGGCGCAGGTCTTCGAAGGTTCCACGCGGGCCTTCCCGGTGCCGCCATACTCGCTGGTCAGCCCGTGGGAGTTGGGGCTATATGCCCTGCTGGGAGTGGTAGCGGCACTGGTCAGCGTCTTCTATAGCAAGATGGTCTACTGGCTCGAGGACTTATTCGAAGCCTGGAAGGGATTCCCCGAATACCTCAAGCCGGTAGCCGGTGGCCTGCTCCTGGGGCTGATGGGCATCGCCGTCATATCCGCCGGCATGGGTATCGAAGGGGGCACCGTCCCGTTCCCCAGGATATTCGGGGTGGGGTACGAAAGCATCGAGATCGCGCTTTCGGGCCAGATGGCGCTGAGCGCTGCACTGTTGCTGCTGACGGCCAAGCTCTTCGCCACCGCGCTGACGCTTGGTTCGGGCGGTTCGGGGGGTGTGTTCGCCCCATCGCTGTTCATGGGTTCGATGCTGGGACTGGTCTTCGGGCACTTCGTACATGCCCAGCTCCCCAATATCACCGCCCCGGCAGGGGCTTATGCGCTGGTGGGCATGGCAGCGGTATTCGCCGGGGCAGCTCATGCGCCGGTAACGGCCATCCTGATCCTTTTCGAGATGACGGGCGATTATAATATCATCCTGCCGCTGATGTTCTCCACGGTCATTAGCGTGTTGATCTCGCGGGCAATCGAGCCGGAATCGATCTACACGGCCAAGCTGGCACGGCGCGGCATCCGCCTTGAGCATGGGCGCGACGTCGACCTGCTGCAAACCGTCAAGGTCGAGGACGTGATGACCCGCGACGTCGACACGGTGCCTGCCCATCTTTCACTGGCCGGGTTGCTGGCCGAATTCGAGCGCACCCACCACCACGGCTTCCCGGTGCTGGATGGCGACGGTAAGCTGATAGGCGTGGTGACGCTGCAAGATATGGAACAGGCAATGCAGGAGCCGGGTTGGGATTCCCGCAAGGTGGCCGACATAGCCACCACCGACCTGCTGGTGGCATACCCGGATGAATCGGTCGGGACGGCGCTGAGGCGCATGGGCACGAGGGATATAGGCCGCCTGCCGGTAGTCTCGCGCGATGACCCGACACAATTGCTGGGGGTGGTACGCCGCCAGGATATAGTGCGGGCATATAATGCCGCCCTGCTCGTACGCGCCGACCGAATCCAAAGGGACGCTCAGCACGAACTCCAGCAGCCTGAGAGCCGATTGCAATTTGTCGAGTGCGTGCTGCCACCGGATTCGCCGGCGGTGGGGAAAGCCATCCGGGAATTGAACCTGCCCCATGAGTGCGTCCTGGTCAGCGTCCGCCGTGGGAACGAACGGCTGATCCCACGCGGCGATACGGTCTTGCAGCCGGGAGACTACATCACCGCCTACGTAGACGAGGATGAACGGAATTGCCTGATGGAGCGACTGCGCGGGGAATCCGGCGGTAACGGCGGGTGATTTTGCACCCAGGGCAGCAGATGGGTATACTCTGAGCGTCAACAACGGAAAAATACGACCTTCGGGGCAGGGTGGAATTCCCGACCGGCGGTATGGCGGCCAGTGAGCCGCCAAGCCCGCGACCCGCCTGTGGCGGTGGATCCGGTGAGAGGCCGGAGCCGACGGTGAGAGTCCGGATGGGAGAAGGTTGTCATACCCATCAAATGATGGTGGCCGTGATGTATCGCCCCGAAGTCCTGTGCTTCGGGGCTTTTTAACGGCACGGTCACATTGTGCCTGCCCCTGCACGGAAGGTCCTCACCGTCAGGGGGTTTTGCATGATAGGACATCCGACGGCACGTGCGGCACGCGCGGCAGGTAGGGCCGACACCCCGCCGCTCTGCCCGGCAAAAAGCACACACGGGCTATGGCATAGGGTAAGGCGTCATGTGCTGGCCGCGCTGGTCGCGATCGGCTTCTTCACGCTATGGGAAAGCGCCATCTGGATCGGGGGCTACCCGCAATTTATATTGCCTTCCCCACGGGCGGTGGCCGTCAGGTTCTCGCAGGCGGTGGCCGATGGTATCCTCTGGCGCCACACATGCGTCACGTTGTTCGAGGTGACGCTGGGATTGGCAATGGGGCTGAGTTCGGCATTGGTAATCGGCTACTTCCTGGCAAAAAGCCGCACCCTGGAAGAGGCAGTCAGCCCGTACATCGTCGCGCTCCAGGCGGTGCCGATAGTGGCTTTGGCGCCACTGGTATTGATCTGGTTCGGCAACGGGCTGCTGAGCAAGGTGATCATATGCGCGCTGGTGACATTCTTCCCAACCCTGGTCGCCACGATCAACGGAGTCCGTTCGGTCGAGCCAGACCTGCGGGATTTGATGCGCTCACTGGAAGCCACGCCCTGGCAGACTTTTCGATATTTGGAATTGCCAGGGTCATTGCCTATCATATTCGGCGGGCTGAAGGTAAGTGCCACACTCTCAGTGATAGGCGCGGTGGTGGGAGAGTTCATCGCCGCAGACGCGGGATTGGGCTACCTGGTAAACGCGGCCAGGGGCGTTTACGACACACCGCTACTGTTCGTGGCACTGGTCACCCTCGCGGCCATCGCGTTGGCGCTTTATGGGCTGGTGACGTTGCTGGAACGCCATCTGCTGGCATGGCGAGCAGCAGCCAGGTACCTATGAGGACCAAACGAGGGCCTTCCAGGCCCCACTTTATCGCAGCCATGCATCTAAGGAGTGTTGCCATGAGCAAAAGGAACCTCACCTTCGCGATCGTGTCACTGGTACTGATGAGTGTCCTATCCGCCGCCTGCGCACCCCAGCAGACTCCGACGTCACCCCCGGTCAGGACGATCACCCTGGCCCTGGGCTATAGGCCGGATGTGCAGTTCTCGCCCTTCTATATGGCGATAGAGCAGGGATATTTCGCCGAAAGGGGGATCGAGATGGAAATCCAGCATATCCCCGAAAATAACGCGCTGGCTATGGTTGGAGCCGGCCAATTGCAGTTCGCCGTCGTCAGCGGCGAGCAGGTAGTCCTGGCAAGGTCTCAAGGGTTGCCGATCGTGTACGTGTTCGAGTGGTTCCAGACGTTCCCCGTGGGAGTGGTCTCACCCGCCGAGCTTGAGATCACCGAGCCAGCCGACCTGATAGGCCACAAGGTGGGCATACCAGGCCTTTACGGCGCCAGCTATATCGGCTATCGGGCATTGCTCGCCGCTGAGGGAATAGATGAGGACGAGATCGACCTCCAGGTCATCGGCTATAACGCCGTCACCGAGATATACGAGGGCAACGTCGAGGCTTCCGTGATCTACGTCAACAACGAGCCGCTCCAGCTGGAAGCGCTGGGGCTGGATGTCAACGTCATCCCGGTGGCCGACTACGCCGATCTGGTCTCCAATGGCCTGGTGACAAATGAGGATACCATAGCCGATGACCCAGACCTGGTTCTCGATATGGTGTGGGCGATCTCCAGGGGCCTTGAGGATGTGATCAACGATCCGGACGCTGCCTTCGAAGTATCCCGCAACTTCGTGGAGACTATTACACAGGGGAACGAGGACGTACAACGCCGGGTTCTGGAAGAATCAATCAAACTCTGGACGGCTGCGAGGCTTGGAGAGACGTAGCCGGAATCGTGGGAGCTGACCATGCAAACCCTGCTGGATATGGGCCTGATCGATGAGCCAATAGAGCTGGAGGAAGCTTATACCAACGAATTCCTGCCGTAGTATCGGGGTCTTCACAAGGGGGCGTCGCAAAGTGACGCCCCCGACATCAATCATCCCGATGGTGTATCGCACGTCCCAGGGGCGAGCCGTCTTCTTCCCCATCGTCCCCCGAATCGGGATCGCGCTTCGGCTTCAAGGGCCTGATCACGCTCTCTCCCTCAGATGTATCCTCGACCGGGGTATCCTCCTCCGGCTCGGACGATGGCTCCACCCCAAGCACCGCGTAAACCCTATCCAGGAATGACATATCGGACTGCGGTATGGGCATAGACGATAGCCTGGAAAAAACCCTATCCGCGATGGAGCCAACCCGCCGCCGCCTGGATTCGACATCCTCTCCCTTACTTGCTCGCCCGGCAGCAGGCCTGTAGACCAATTCGTCCAGCAATTCCCTAGCCTCAAGGTTATCCGGATTGATCTGGAGCACCTTCTCCAGGGCCGAGACCTTCCCCTGTTTATCCTCCAGGGCCATCGCAAGCCCTAACCAGGCCCGCTCGTTATCCTGATCGATGAGCACCGCCTGGGTAAACAGGCTCCTGGCCTGAACCAGATCGCCACCTTTGAGGGCGGCTAACCCGTCCTCGATCAGCTCTGATACTTCGTCGAACTCGCTCATAAGTCTCCCCCCAACGTCGCATCGCGAACGCCTCCCGGCGCCCCGGCACTATAATCACAATGAATAATATAACCCCTGGACATAGCCATGCCAAGCCGATCAGACGCAACAGGAAGGTATGGAAAACCATCCCGTGAGGTATAGGTTGGGTCAAGAATCTTAGGCGCCCGGCTGAGCGGGCGCCTAAGATTCTTGACCCAACCTATACCTCACGGGATGGT
>JALXEW010000058.1 GCA_027069285.1 Ardenticatenia bacterium
GGGAACCGTGCCCTCCTGGCCGAGATCGGCCTGGATGCGCCTGACGACCCCCGTTTGGCCGAGTTGGAAAAGCAGGGGAAGACCGTGATATACATCGCCGGCGCTGACGGTGATGGAAAGGCCAACTTGCTCGGCGCTATAGCTCTTGCCGATCGTATCCGTGCAGAATCGAGACGGGCGATAGCGGCATTGCGTGACCTGGGCATCGAAGTTGCCATGCTCACAGGGGATAGCCGGGCCGTTGCCGAATACGTTGCCGACGAATTGGGATTGGATGCAGTTTTCGCAGAGGTCAGGCCGGAGGATAAGGCCGATGCTGTCAAAGAGCTTCAGGCGCAGGGCAAGGTGGTGGCTATGGTCGGCGACGGGATCAACGATGCCCCTGCCCTGGTGCAGGCCGATGTGGGTATAGCCATCGGCGCCGGAACCGATGTGGCAGTGGAATCCGCTCAAGTCGTGCTCATAAGGAACGATCCAGAAGACGTGGTGCGCCTGATCCGGCTGGGCAAGGCCACGATGAATAAAATGTGGCAAAACCTGTTTTGGGCCACAGCCTACAACGTCGTTGCCATCCCGATGGCAGCCGGTGTTTTGCAGCCGCTAGGCATCGTATTGCGCCCGGAAGTCGGCGCGTTGATAATGTCGCTCAGCACCGTGATCGTGGCGGTGAACGCGATGTTGCTCGGCAGAGTCAAGCTATAGCACCGTACTGGCACCCGGCGTTTGGAGAAAGGTGGTTATCCTATGAGAAAAGGCGTTGGACTCGCCCTCGCGGTGATCGTTGCCATTGGGGTGGGCTACCTGCCCGCTCCTGTGGATGCACAGGGATTTGGCGATTGCCCCTCGGATGAATTGCTCATCTTCGCCGAGGGGATCGACGGTATCTTCGAGGATTTCCGTGACCTGATCGGCGGTGAGCTTGGCATTGCGGATGACGGTTTTTTGGAGCAGGTGGATGACCTTTATGGGCGCCTGCTTGAGTTGGACGTGCCGGATTGTACGGCTGCCTGGGAGGTTTACGACGCGGCCTATACCGCGATCTCCGAGATGCTCATCGGGATACTATACCTGCGTGCCGATGATGAGGCTGCCGATTTACACCTGAACACGGCTTTCTCCGAGGCGATACGTGCCGATGGGATGATCCGGGAGCTACTGGCGAACGCCGGCGCAGTAGATTCCACCCTGGGCGAGGAATTACCGGATTTCAGCCATTATGACGGGATCGAGCAGGGGTTCACCGACGAGGGATTCCCTCGCCTGGGCGATCCGGATGCGCCTGTGATCCTGGAGGAATTTTCGAGCTTCACCTGCCCGCACTGCAATAACTTCAGCCAGACCCTTCACCGTCTGATCGAACCTTATATCCGGACGGGTGAATTGGCCGTGGTGTTCATACCGATCACCGCCGAAGGGTATAGCTCCTATGCGCCATCGTTAGCCGCCATGTGCGCCGGGGAGCAGGGCATGTTCTGGCAGATGCACGACGTGATCTTCTGGGGCGCCAGACAGTACGGTCAGACGGCATTTGGCACCACGGTCTTGCGCAGGTGGGCCGAGAGCATGGGATTGGACATGGCCGCATTTGACGAGTGCCTGGAGTCGGATGAAGTGGCCGACCTCATGCGTCGGGCGATAGATATAGCCGTGGGACGTGAGGTGCGCGGCACCCCTGCGCTGTTCTTCAACGGCGAAAGGCCGGATTGTGGCGACATCCAGGCGAGCAACCCAACGTGTGAGGGCAATCTGCCCTACGAGATGGTAGTTCAGAACATCGAGGATCGCCTGGAACAGTGATCCCATGCGAGGCTAATTCGCCAGCAGATAGTAGCCCAGCTTCGCATATTCGTTGAAGACGACCAACAGGCCGCCCTGATCCAGCCACCAGGAGCCGGGATCGAACGGTGGGGAGTCGTTGACTCCGACCGGAATCACATCCACGCCCAGATCGGCAAGCTCGCGGCGGAATATAACAGATGCCCTGTAAGTATGGTAAACGTCGGTTACCAGTATCAGGGAGCGGATTCCCTCCTCTTCGGCCAGGCGTCGAGTCGCGCGGGCCTCGTCGAGGGTGGTGGCAGTATCGGTCAGCGTCCTGATGGCGCTGCGCGGTACCCCCTGTCTGGCGATGCGATCGGCTGCGAGTTCGGCCAGCGTGGGCAAATCATCCGGCAACCACCAGATATGCCCGCCGCTGGTGATAACGATCGGCGCGTAGCCTTGCAGGTACAACTCTGCGGCCATATCGCACCTATCGCCTCCGCCACCGCCCAATGCGATGATCGCGTCGGCCTGATGGGGTTCCTCGGTCTCGAGCAGGAACTCGCTCATCGCCCGCAGCCAACGCGGCTGAGTCA
>JALXEW010000059.1 GCA_027069285.1 Ardenticatenia bacterium
CGTCACCGCAAGTCCCAACGGCAATACCCCTATATAAGCCGCATCCTCCCAGAAGGCCCCCTCGGTCAGGTACGATCCATCCGCAGGAGTACCGAAGAAGTTCGGCGTCAGCAATGCCAACAACCTTGCCGGGCCGAATGAGTAGTTCAGGATGAAATCCTCATCCAGGCCACCCGCCCGCGATGATTGCAATAACAGCTCGGCAGTCGGGACAAGCTGGGCCGCCCCGATCATCAGACCCAGGGCCACCATCGCGAGCGCCATCCCCATCGTGGCGGCCTTTTTCGCACCCGGAGCCACCGATCCGGCCCCGAATCCGCCAAAGCCCAAGAACAAAGTGTAAAACCCGGCCCCAAGCAATGAGTAGCTCAGATTCTGAGCATGTCCGGCCAGGGCGTCCATAGCCACCACGCCGGCCAGCACCGAGGCCGACATGATACCCGGTTGCTCCATCACCCCATGAACCGCCCAGAATAGCCACGGCATCCATGCGGCAACGGCGATCATCGGGAACGTCCCGAACCGTGCCACCATGTACCCGCTCAGCGCAAAGGCAAGCGCCGACACCCCACGCCCATACCGCTCGATCCCAAGTCGGCGCGTGAAGAGCCACATGCCAACCCCTGCCCAGACCAGATGAGCCATTCCGATCAGCCCCATGCTCTGCGGGCCTGGCCAGAGAATGTGCAGCCAATTCGGCGGGTAGAACACCGCGCTCTGATAGTTCGCCAGCAACGGCGCCCCGCCCCCGACCAGCGGATCCCAAAGGGGCAGTCTCCCCGCTCGGAGCTGCTCAAACGCCAGACGATACCAGGGGTAAAACTGTAGCGATGGCAGGCCCCAGAAGAGAACCTGCCCCATCACCAGCGGGAAAAACAGGATCAGTACCGCGCCGATCAGGACTGCGATCGGCAGGAAGCCGGGTAAAACGCCCCTCTCTGCCCTTCCGTTCACCTGGGCACCTCGTAGATGACGTACTCCCCCCTGTCCATGACTACACGAAGCACATCCGCCCACTCCGGGTCGGAAAACCCATCGTTGCCCTCGGCAACCCCGTAGAAAACGTAGTCTATCCCGTAGCTTTCAAACAAACGCGCCACCTCGTCATCGCTCATCTCGCCGGCAAAAAACCGCTCGACCAGGGCCTCTTTACGCTCCGCATCCACCGTCTCCATGCCGTGGCCCAGGAAGACGCGCACATCAGCATATACCGGCAACAGATTCCCGGTATCGTACGCACATAGCACCACCGAGTCGCTCGGAACGTGCTCGCCAAGCCATCTCATCGCCTCAACCTCGGCTACAGGATGGAACCGTGGAGGCGCCGGATGCGCGGCCACGAACGCACCACTGAGCAAGATCAAGACCGTTGTCGGCAAGATCAAGGCCAGCACACCGATCGGGAGCCATCTCCTCAGCCGCCTCAACGTGAACGTTTTGCGATCTGTCAGGCAAATCGCCAGGATGCGCAAACCCACCGCAGCCAATACGCAAAGCGGCACGAAAACCCCCTCGATCAGGCGGCGCTGCACGTTAACCGGGATATACGTCATGGTAAAGGATGCGAAGACCCAGGCCGGGAGCAGCAGGTACCGGCCATCATCGGCCCCGCGCCTCCAGGCCCAGATCACGCCGCAGACCGCCGGCACCCCAACCACGACGTACCCGAACAGGTACAACAACGGATGGCCGGTATCCAAAACATTCTGGGCCGACCACGCAGCCAGTACCGGATCGGACGCAAAGTAGTATGCCGCCACGCCCAAAGGGATCAAAGCCGGCGCCATCGCCAAAATGCCTCGCAAAGCGAAATCCATCGGGAACCTTTGCCGCCGAACCCACACCAAAGCCCCCCAAACTCCCAATATCCCGCCGGTCACCACCACGTAGAATGGCACCGCCACTCCCATCGCCGCCCACATCAGCCCGGCAAGGGCAGCCCATCCCCACCGGCGCCCCAGAGACCGCTCGAAGATCATAAATCCACCCAACATCAGGATGCGGCAAAGGGCGATATGCGGCAGGTCGTAAAGCACCAGGAAGGTAAACCCTTCCGGCACCACCATGTCAACCGGCATACTCCCCCATATCCATCCATCATCTGCGAAGGGCAGTAACAACCACCCCAACCCGCCCCCTACGGTGATCGCGATCAGCGCAAACCACCTGAAGCGTCCCTGCCTGATGTACCCGGCGATGAATCGGTGGGTCGTCACGATCAGCACGGCCCCAAAGACGAATCTGGCCAGGTGGAAGCCCAATCTCAACGCCACCGGCAACCCGATCAGCGCCCCAAGCGGAGCAGCCAGCTTGCCCAGGAGTATGTACGGCAGTAAAAACGGCGCCGTCATATGC
>JALXEW010000060.1 GCA_027069285.1 Ardenticatenia bacterium
AGCCGATAGTGGTCGGCATCCGCCCGGAGAATATGGAGGTGCTGGCGGAGCCGGCGGAAGATGCACTGAAAGTCCACGTCCTGGTGGTGGAGCCTCTGGGCGCTCAGAACCTGCTCACCGTCAGGCGGCATGATGATATAGTAAAGGTCTCCACCCGCCCGGACTTCCCGGCGAGTGCGGATTCATACATATGGGTGCGCTTCCCGCCGGATAAGATCCGCTGGATGGATAAGGATACCGGTAGAGCACTTTACGCCCAGTAGCTAAAAGCCCGTAACCGGGTGAACCGGAGGTCTGACCGGTGAACATAGGTTTTATCTCGTTCCGCCTGGCCGGGACCGATGGTGTGTCGCTTGAAAGTGGCAAGTGGGCCGAGGTCTTCCGGCGCATGGGGCATAAGTCCTACTACTTCGCGGGGGAGCTGGACGAGCCAGGGAGCACCGAAGGCTCCCCTTTTAGCGTGCCGATCTCCGGCGCTAAGCTGGTCAAGCGGGCGCATTTCAAACATCCAACCGCCATCTGGGTCACCGCACACGCTTTCGGGTCGCCGAAGGAGGCCAACGGCCTGCGCATACGCATGGAAAACGCGGTCACACCTCTCAAACGAGCGCTACATGAGTTCATAAGCCGCTTTTCCATAGACTTGCTGGTGGCCGAGAACGTGTTCGCCATCCCACTAAACCTGCCGCTGAGCATGGCGTTACGGCGGGTGATCGCCGAGACCGGCATACCGACCATCGCGCATAACCACGATTTCTATTGGGAGCGGGCCAGATTCGCCAACACGTGCGTGGACGATATTCTCTATAGCACGTTCCCACCCAAACTCCCCAGCGTCCGCCACGTGGTGATCAACTCGGCGGCACAAAAGGCACTCGCCGAGCGCGGATTCGATAGCGTCTTGATCCCTAACGTGTTCGACTATGCCCATCCGGTGCCCGGGCCGGATGACTACAACGCCGATCTGCGATCCGAGATGGGGATTTCGGAAGGCGAGCTGTTCTTCCTGCAACCCACCCGCGTGGTGCGCCGCAAGGGGATCGAGCTTTCGATAGAGCTGGTGAGCCGACTGGAGATGCCGATCAAGCTGATCATCACCCACCACGCCGAGTTCGATACCCTGGACTATTTAGAGGAACTGCAGGCACTGGCCGCCCGCTCCCGAGTCGACCTGCGATACCTGCCGATGCGGTTCGAACCGGTACGCCGTCCGGGTGAGGGTATCCGCAAGGTATACAGCCTGTGGGATGCTTACATCTACGCCGACTTCGTGACCTATCCCAGCCTATACGAGGGATTCGGCAACGCGCTCCTGGAAACCCTGTACTTCCGTAAGCCGGTCCTGGTCAACCGCTACCCGGTCTACCGCGACGACATCGAGCCTCTGGGCCTGGACGTGATCGCAATTGACGGCGCGATCACCAACGAGACCGTTGAGGCGGTCAAAGCACTCCTGGCCGATCCGGAGCGAGCCAGGGCCATGACCGAGCATAACGCCCGCGTGGCTTCTGAGCACTTCTCATACGAAGTGTTGCAACGATGTCTGGAGGAACTGTTGGCCTCATTCTAGGCATGGATCGAGCGGGGCTACCCCATGACCGGCACCGGGCTTAGCCGGGGTAAGCTCACGATGCTTATGACGAAACGTTATATTGCGCCCGCCGCCCTGATGTTACTGCTCTGGTGGAGCCGGATTCGAGCGCTGACCGCGTTCCCCCTCCACGTAGACGAGGCCATGCACATAGCAAGGGCGGTGCGGGTTTGGGATTTACACCCATTCTGGGACATATCCGACGGTAAAGTGATCAACCACTGGTTGATCGCCTTTTTCTACCCGCAGAACTCGCCCGACTTTGCCGGTCGCATAGCGACTGTGATGGTCTGCACGGTGGGCTTTGCTGCCGGCCTGGCCCTCGCCAGATGGCTTGGCGGGAAAGAGGGTATGCTCCTGGCCGGCGGCCTGTGGGTCGCATCGCCGTATCTGTTTTTCTTCGAGCGCCTCGCCCTGGCCGATGCCGAGGCCGGCGCCCTGGTGGTGATGACGTTGTGGGCCTGCATCCGGTTGATGTCCCTCAAACGCCTAGCCGGCGCCGTGCTTGTCGGGTTCATCCTGGCCGTTGCATCCCTTGTCAAGTTCACGGCGGCGCCGTTCGCCTTAACGGTCGCATTGCTTATCCTGGCTTTCACCAGATGCGATCTTCGCCGGCGAACGGTTTTCCTCGCGGCCATAGCGGCGACCGGCGCAATGATCTCCATCGGCCCTTTCATCTATACGCTAAGCAAGGGGCGGGACTTTGCCGTCGCTTTCGGATGGTTGAGGGCGGGGGATACGGCAGTACTGGCGCCTAACTTCGAGATGTTATGGGGACAGCTTTGGGGCTTTGGCCCTAAAATGTGGGCATTCTTAACAATCTCAGGTCTGGTCTCTTTGGCGCTATTGCGGACGAAAAATGGCCTGCCGGGATGGGGGTTGATAGTTGGATGGGCGACGCCATTGCTGCTGATCATGGCCCTGGGAATCCAGGTCCTGCCCAGACATTACGCGGTGGCATTGCCCTCTGCCCTTATCTTGGCCGGCGGAGGCCTGGGGCTGGCGTTAAGCAGGATGAGAAGTATGGAGTGGCGCCAGGCCGCCGTCATTTTGATCGTTGGCGCTTTGGCAACCGAGATGGCATTTTTCACAATCGCGGCATATACGGAGCCCGGACAGATGCCACTCCCGGCCCACATGGTGAGAGATTACGTGACCGAGCATAGCGCCGGCTTCGGGTTGAGGGAAGCGATGGAGAGTTTGCCGGCCACCGTGCCGATTGAGGATACGCCGGTGATCGCCAGTATGTTCCCGCCCAGCTGCAGGCGTGCGAATATGTATGCCCCAACGGGCTATGAGCTACAGTGCGTTCAGTCGGCGGGGGCGGATGTGATCCTGGCCGCACTGGCCGAGCGCGGCAAGGTATATGTGCTGGTCGAGGAGCCGCCGATAGGGGTGGATGTCGAGGCGTTGGGAGTTCGTGCGGTCAGAGTGGAGGCATATCCCAGGCCAGGCGAGGATGAGGCCAACGCATCGGTGGTGTTATGGCTGCTGGAAACAGGGCGCCCCGGCGAGTAAATCGGGTATCGGTGCCTGCCTTGTGACACGAGCGGTGGGCCGGATTTTCACACCCGGCTATCTGGCCGTGAGTGCGGTATACTAGGCCCTGTGAGCCATCCGAAAACGGGAAGTGGGTCTTTGCAGGAGTCGCACCGATGCGTGAAGATAACGAGCCTTCGTATTCTCTTAGTGCGGCGGCCAATCGACTCCGCCGTTCGGTCATAAGGACGATCTTGCCCCTCACAACGCAACCCGGAGTCATATCGTTCGCAGGCGGATTGCCGGCGCCGGAATTGCTCCCGGCAAAGCAGATACAGGCCGCGATTGAGAAGGCACTCCGCGAGCACGGCAGTGATGCCCTCCAGTACCGCCCCCAGTACAGGCCCCTGCGCGAATGGATCGCCGATTTTATGTCCAAATTGGGGGTGGAATGCGAGCCGGAGCAGGTCTTCATCACCAATGGGTGCCAGCAAGGCCTTTCGATCATGGCGAGGCTGCTGCTGGATATGGGCGCGGGCGTCATTGTCGAGAAGGTCGCCTTCACCGGGATCGGGCAGATGATAGCCGCACCCGGCGCCAAACCGCTCACCGTGGAAACCGATCTGGATACCGGCCTGGACGTGGATCGAGTCGAGCACCTGACGAGCGATAGGCCACGTCCGCGTATGGTTATCACCGTGCCGAATTACCACAATCCGTTAGGGGTCAGCGTCTCGCCGGAGAAGCGTAAGCGCCTGGCCGAAATAGCCGCCCGTTATCGCGTCCCCATAGTCGAAGACGACCCATACGTCATGCTGAGGTACGAGGGCGAGCAACTCCCTGCGGTCACCGCCCTCACCGAGAAGGGATATGCGTTTTACCTGGGATCGTTTTCCAAAATCCTGGCGCCTGCCATGCGTCTGGGCTGGATCGTGGCCCCGCCCGGCCTGGAGGACAAGATCATCGTGATCAGGGAGTCGTTTGATCTGGAAAGCTCCGCCCTGATCCAGCGAGCCGTGGCCGAATTCTGCCTTTCCGGCCAATTGGAGCCACATCTGGAGCGGCTGCGAGAGGCTTATGATGAGCGCCGGGTCACCATGTTGGATGCATTGGAGCGCGAGTTCCCGGACGGTGCGCGATGGAGCAGGCCGAAAGGCGGCATGTTCATCTGGGTCACCCTGCCGGAGGAGGCCGATACCTGGGCCATGTTCGACGATGCGATCAAACGCCAGGTCGGGTACGTGCCCGGAGAGGCATTTGCCATAGGCGACCGGATGAAGAACACCATGCGGTTGAATTTCTCCAATGCCTCGCCGGCGGATATAAAAGAAGGTATCAAACGGTTGGGAAAGGTCATCAGGGAACACCTGGAGTACCGCCGGGCGTTCCTGGCGGCGAAGTAGGGGGAATATGCCAAAAACACACGTCAGGTACGTTTGCCGCAACTGTGGACGGGTGACGTATCGCTACATGGGACGATGCCCATCGTGCGGCGAGTTCAACACGATGGAGGAGGTCATCGAGGAGGAGCCGAAGGCCGCTCACCCCTATTCCCCGGCGCTGCCCGGCTCTGAACCACGCCGTCTGGCCGAGATCGAGGCCGATGAGTTCGAGCGGATGCCCATAGGCTTGAGGGAATTCGCCCGCGTGCTGGGCGGCGGAGTGGTGCCGGGCTCGCTGATATTACTCGGCGGCGCACCGGGAATCGGCAAATCCACCTTACTCCTGCAGGTGGCCTCGGTGATGGCCGTGGAAAGCGGGCCGGTCTTATACGTCTCCGGCGAAGAGTCCGCCCGCCAGATCAAGATGCGGGCCGAACGGCTCGGAATCGAGGCACACGACCTGTTCCTGGTGACCGAAACAAACCTGAGCCGCATTATGGGCCATGTGGAGCGGCTTGGGCCGCGCGTCCTGATCGTGGATTCCATACAGACCACGTATACCGAGGATTCCACATCCACGCCCGGCAGCGTCAGCCAGGTGCAACGGTGCGCGGCCCGGCTACAGGCATTGGCCAAAAGCAGCGGGATGGGGATCTTCCTCGTCGGCCATGTCACCAAAGAGGGAACCATTGCCGGCCCGCGCGTGCTTGAGCACATCGTGGACACTGTGCTATACCTTGAAGGTGACAGGTTCCAGAGCTACCGATTGTTGCGCAGTGTCAAAAACCGATTCGGCGCGACGAGCGAAGTGGGCGTATTCGAGATGCGCGATACCGGCATGATCGAGGTGCCGAACCCATCCGAGGTTTTCCTGGCGGAGCGGGTTGTGGATGCACCCGGATCGGCCATCGTGATCACGATGGAAGGCACGCGCCCGTTGCTGATCGAGGTACAGGCGCTGACCGGCGCCACCGCTTTTGGGCATCCGCGCCGGACGGCCAACGGCGTTGACTTCAACCGGCTGTTATTGCTGGTTGCCGTGCTGGGTGAGCGGGTTGGACTGCGACTGGGTGACCAGGACGTATTCGTCAACGTAGTCGGCGGCATGAGGATCGGCGAGCCTGCCGCCGACCTGGCCATCGCTTTGGCGATCGCGTCCAGCGTGAAGGGCCGCCCCGTCCCGGCAGACCTGGCCGTCGTCGGCGAGGTCGGCCTGAGCGGTGAATTGCGGGCGGTGGGACAACTCGCGGCACGTCTCAGAGAGGCCGCCCAGTTGGGTTTCAAGCGCTGTCTGGTGCCCAGACGGATCAGGCGGGGGGGCGAACCGCTCCCGGAAGGCATCGAGATCGTGCAGGCACGCTCGCTACGCGAGGCATTGGCCGTGGCGTTTGGCGCTTAGTGATGTGCCGGAGGCTGCATCATGCCAAAGGACTCGGATAACATCGGCGGCGATTACGTCGGGGGCGATAAGGTCGGCGGCGACAAGGTAACGGGCAATAAGTACGTATTCCACGGCGGGGCGCCATCCCCTCAAGTGGCGCCGAGGGCCGTTACCGTCTTCGTCTCGTACTCGCGCAGAAACGCCGATTTCGCCCGCAGCCTCTACGAGTGGCTGAAGGGCATCGGCTTCAACATGTGGCGCGACCTTAACGAGATGGAGCCGGGCCGCGATTGGTGGCTCCAGATACAGGAGGCCATCGAAAATTCCGATAAGATGGTCCTGGTGGTTTCCCCGCACGCCATCGCATCGGAAGTGGTGCGCAAGGAGTGGCTCTACGCCCGGCAGGTGGGCACCCTCGTGATCCCGGTTATCGCCGAGGACATCGACTTCAACGAGGTGCCCCGTTGGATGCGGAAGGTCGACTGGCTGGACATCCGAGAGGGGGCCGTAGACGCCGATCTGAGCCGTGACCGTCTGGTCAAGAGCCTCTTAAAGCCATACGAGCGCGTGCGGGTGCCCTTCACCGTGCCAGACCTGCCAAAACATTACGTCGATCGCCCGGATAAGCTGGAGCCTTTGGTGAAGAAACTGGTCGAAACCGAACGCCACAACCCGATTGCCATCACCACGGCGTTTTGGGGATCGTTTGGATTCGGCAAAACCACGCTTGCCCAGGCGCTTTGCCACCGCGATGAAGTGAAGGAGGCCTTCTCCGACGGCATATTGTGGATCACATTTGGCCGCGCCCCTGACCTGACCCGGCTGGTTAACGAGCAGATAAAGGTGCTCACGGGAAAGCCCCCACTTTACACGGACCTGAACCTGGCCGCCGGCGAGCTGGCCAACCTGCTACAAGACCGCGATATGCTGCTGGTGCTGGATGACGTATGGGACCCCGCACACCTGAAACCGTTCCTGCGCGGCGGTGAGCGCTGCGCCCGCCTGATCACCACCAGAATCCTGGATGTGGCTGCCGACTTCGACCGGTTGGAAGTCGACGAGATGGATCAGGAGCAGTCGGTGGAGCTTTTGCGGCTCCGGGCGGGGATCGGGGATGTACCCGACGAGGAACGCCTGCTGCTGGAGAAGCTGGCAGATAGGCTTGGAGGATGGGCCCTGCCTTTGGAGCTGGCCGGGGGCGCCATACGCAAGCGTATGGCGCGAGGTGATACGCTTTCCGGCGCGATCTCATACGTCAACAAGGCGCTGGATAGAAAGAGCATCACTGCATTCGATGCCAGGAACCCGGAGGACAGAAATCGGGCAGTCTCGGCCAGCATCTCGCTCAGCATCGAGATGCTGGAACCCCGGCAGCGTGAGAAGTACATGCTCATGGGGGTGCTGCACGAGGACGCGGACGTTCCGCTGACCACGCTTGAGGCGCTTTGGGGGCTGGACGATTTCGATACCGAGGAGCTTGCCGCCGATCTCGACGCTATGGCGCTGATAAAATTCGATGCCCAGGGCCGCTTTGTCAGGCTGCACGACGCGGTGCTGGACTACCTGGCCGGGCAGCTGGCCGACCCACAGACCGTGCACTCGGCGCTGGTTGACGGCTGGGGCGACCCACACAACCTGCAGGACGGATATGCATGGCGCTACATTGGCCATCACATGCACAAGGCGGGGCGGGACGCCGAATTGCGCTCCCTGCTGTTGGACTGGCGGTGGTTGCAGACCAGGCTGAGCGCCACCGGTGATACCACCGTCCTGATAGGGGACTGCGAACGGTTCCAGGACGACAGGGCCATGAGACTGCTGGGCGGCGCCATACGGCTCTCATCACACCTGCTGGATGAGCCGGCTATTCTGTTGGATCAGCTGTACGGACGGCTGCTGGGTGCCGAGGAACCGGAGCTGGTGGAGCTGGTGGGGCGCATCGGAGAGGGGCACCCGCGCCCGTGGCTGCGCCCGCTGCACCCCACCCTGACCCCGCCCGGCGGCCCGTTGTTGCGGGTGCTGGTAGGGCACGCTGGAGGAGTGTGGGGTGTGGCGGTATTGGATGGGAGGCGGGTGGTGTCGGCATCGGATGATAAGACGCTGAGGGTATGGG
>JALXEW010000061.1 GCA_027069285.1 Ardenticatenia bacterium
CAGGTCGGGGAACAGGCCGAAGATGAAATCGCCCTTACGTTCCAGGTCACCTCGCCTGCGCTCGGCGATCAGCAGATTTTCCATCACCGTCAGATCGGTGAAGACCGCGCGGTGCTCAGGCACATAGCCGATCCCCATCCTGGCTATCTTATGGGCCGGCTTGCCGTGGATCGGCTTTCCGTCAAAGATCACCTGGCCGCTTCGTGGGGTGATCAGGCCGAGGATAGAGCGGAGCGTGGTTGTTTTCCCTGCTCCATTGCGGCCCAGCAGCACGGTGATGCTACCCTCCGGCACGGCAAGAGAGACTCCTTCCAGGATGTGGAACTGGCCTATAAAAGTGTGGACATCCCTCACTTCCAGGATGGGCCTGGCGCCGTCGGAATCCATGGGTAGACCCCTATTGGTGGGGGGAAAGGGCCTCAGTCGGGGCGGCCGGACTCGAACCGGCGACCTCTGCGTCCCAAACGCAGCGCGCTAGCCAACTGCGCCACGCCCCGTCCACCTGGAGTATACCACACTCGTACAGAGCGGCAACTGCCTGATAACCGAATGGGAAACGATTCCCCTTGTCACCGGGCGGGAATTAGGGCATCATTAATTTGAAAAGGTCTGCTCAGTAGGGGGAGGGCAATGGACGCCAAAACGGCCATCAGCCAGTACAGGGCTATATATCGAGCGCTTTACAACCGCGAACCCTCCACCTTGCGGCATCTAGGGGGTGAGTGGGTTCTGGTCAACGGGGCGCGCATGACCACCAGTGACCTGGATCGGCTGACGGCTGCGCTTCGTGAGGAATTGCTTGCCAAAAGGCGGCGCCCAGGCCGTAACCTGATCCTCCGCCTGATCTCCTGGCTCACAAAGTAATGCTTCGCAATTTAGCCGGATCGAACTTCAAGGAGGCTGCACAAGGTGGAACTCGTCTCGAAATTGAGGCCCGCAGTCCCCAAAATACTGCTGGTGCTCATAGCCGGTATGCTTTGGAGCGCAGTTGGGATCATGCTTGGGGCCTTTGCCTACTCATGGCTTTCCCCGCTGACGCTCGCCGAGGCCCTACCGCCGGCACTGGCCGGAATCGCCATCGGCGTGGTGGTCTATAGCATCGGGTTTTACAAACTGGCGAATAAAAACATAATCCGCATCCTGGGCTATGATGATAAGGTATGTCTCTTCGCCTTCCAGGCCTGGAAGAGCTACCTGATCATCGCGCTCATGGTCAGCATGGGCATCTTCCTGCGGCATTCGGTGCCGGACGAATACAAACGCTATCTGGCGATACTCTACCTGGCAATGGGCGGGGCACTTCTGCTTTCCAGCCTGCATTACTACCGTGAGCTTGCCACCGGCCACCTCGCCGCCGGGATGGATGGGGAATCCCCGGAAGCCGAGCTCGGCTGACGTTATCTTTCGACCCCCTCTGAGCGGGATCAGATTCCGACCGGGTGCCCTGTCGTGGGGATATAATGATCCTGCCAGGTGGGATTCCCGATCTCTGCATACCCAGGCGGCATCAGGCCCTCCGATGCGGTGGCGGATTGGCCTTACGGATTAGGGGATGCTACAATCCGTGACGAGTTCCGTTGCGCATGGAGGGTGCTGACCATGAAGCGACTCGTTGGATTCGCCGCGCCGGTGCTTTTGGCGGCCCTGATCGCCGGGTGCGCAGGCGGGGTATCCCAACCCGCCCCGACACAACCACCGCCGACATCCACAGTCGGCGCAAGCAGTCTCCCGTCGCGACCGATGATAGTTGCCGTGGCCGGAGGGGAACGCTTCGAGGGTGTCCCCGGCGATTCCTGCTGGGTGGTGGGGCCGGATGACGTCGAGTGCACCCTGGGCGACCCGAACCCACGTCCCAGGCGTACCATATTGCTACAGGCGGGCGATGCCCTGAGCTTTGAGATCGAAGACGCGCCCAACGCCCCAGACCAGATCACCGCTACTCTCCTGGACGATCTGGATGCTCGCGGTGAACCGGTCGAGTTGCGGCTGGAAAGCGGGCTGGAAACCGAATGGGTGCCGGAAAACCTGGGCGCAGGCTCACACCGGGTCCTGGTTCGCGCCACGTTTCCCAATATCGCCGGCGATGACGACGGATACGTGGAATACGTCTTCAACCTGCAGGTGGAAGGTGAAGTGGCCGGCGGCCCGACCGTAGAGCCATTCGTCTCCTCGCCGACCGAAGGCGCCACCGTCATATCCGGCTGGCCGACGCCTGTCACACCCGGAGCGGAAACCCCGACCGAAACCGGCCTCATCTTCCCGGTGCCCACAACGCCCCCCGCCGAAACTTCGGAGGCCCCGATCATAC
>JALXEW010000062.1:0-21607 GCA_027069285.1 Ardenticatenia bacterium
TGTCCGGCGGCAACCTGCAGAAGTTCACCACGCCCCCCCCCACCCAGACCCCGATCCCTGCCTCGCCCACACCGGAATACATCCCCGGCCCGTACACCACACTTGACATAGGCATCCAGGTACACCCGTTCGGCAGCTCGGTACAGCGAGAGATAGACCTGGTGCGTCAACTCGGAATGCGCTGGGTCAAAGTACAAGTGCGCTGGGCGGATGGAGACCCCTACTGCACCGGCTACAACTTCGCGCAGCTGGACGGGATCATGAGTGCCTTTGCCGGCGCTGGAATATCGGTATTGGCCAGCATAGTCACCTCTCCGCCGTGCTCCAACTCCCAGGGGAACCCGAACCTGCCGCCGGACGACCTGCAATACTACGCCAACTTTGTCGCCATGGTTGCCGCCAGGTACCCGAACCTGCGTGCGGTGGAAGTCTGGAACGAGGCCAACCTGGGCCGTGAGTGGGACGTCCCCGATCCCGGCAGATATACCGAGATGCTGATGCGCACCCACAACGCCGTCAAAGCCGTGCGTCCGGACGTGATGATCATAAGCGCCGGCTCATCTCCCACATGGCACAATCCCCCGTATCACTGGGACGACATCACCTTCTTCCAGGGGATAGTCGGGGCAGGGGGATTGCAGTACATGGATTGCATCGGCGCGCACGTCAACGCCCTACTGGTGCCCCCATCTGCCCATTCCGGCAGCCGCGATACCCACCATAGCTGGTACTTTGGCCCGTCGGTATGGGGGCTTTATAACGCCGCTTCCGGTCAAAAGCCGATTTGCCTGACCGAATTCGGAGTCGCCACCGTTGAGGGCATGGGGCCGCCTCCGTCCGGCTTTGAATGGGCCGTGGACAACACCCTTCAGGAGCAGGCCGACTGGCTTGTCGAAGGGATCGAACTGGCCCGCAGATGGCAGATATTCCGCATGATCATCATCTGGAACCTGGACTTTGCCCCGGCCTGCAACTGCATAAACGAAGCCTCGCCCTATAGCATCCTGAACCTGAACTGGGACCCCCGCCCGGCGTTTTACGCCTTACAGGCGGTGCCGAAATGACCGGTTACGAGGCCGTGTACCTCAACGCCGTCGAGTGGGAAGCCTTTACCGATTCGAGGCCCGACGCGCACATATTGCAAGCCGCCAGGTGGGGGGCGCTGAAGAGCCACTTTGGCTGGAGTGTGGAGCGGGTGGCCCTGCGTCGCGGGGGAGAGATCATCGCCGGGGCGCAGGTACTTTACAGGCGGCTCCCGTTTGGGCTTGGCTCCATTGCCTACATACCGAAAGGCCCCATAGCCGACTGGTCGGATCGCGAAGCGGTCTCGCTGTTACTTGTGGCATTGGACGAAGCCGCGAAGGCGCGTGGTGCCGTGCTACTCAAAGTTGAGCCTGATGCCGAGGATACCCCCCGGTGGAGAGCACGTCTGCGGGAGATGGGATTCGTCCCAAGCCCTCAAACCGTTCAGCCGCCCAGAACCATACTTGTGGACATATCGCCGGACGAGGACGCCATACTGGCCGCCATGAAACAGAAAACCCGCTACAACATCCGGCTGGCCTTCCGCAAAGGAGTCGAAGTTCGGCGCGGAACCGAGGCCGATTTGGACGACTTCAACCGCCTGATGCAGATCACCGGGCGCAGGGACGGATTTGGGGTACACGCGCCGGAATACTATCGCAAGGCCTACGAACTATTCGCCCCCGTCGGGCGCATAGCATTGCTGATGGCGTACTATCGGGGACGGCCACTGGCCGGCCTGATGGCATTTGCCCACGGAAAGCGGGCCTGGTACCTTTACGGTGCCTCGTCCAACGAAGAACGGTCTCGAATGCCGACATACGCGCTGCAATGGGAAGCAATACGCTGGGCCAGGGAGCGAGGATGCGTCCTTTACGACCTTTGGGGCGTCCCGGACGAGGATGAAGAGGTCCTGGAAGCCGAGTTTACCAAACGTCGGGGCGGTCTTTGGGGCGTCTATCGCTTCAAGCGCGGGTTTGGCGGGCGGCTGGTGCGGCACCTGCCGGCGTGGGATCGGGTATACAAAAGACCCATATACTCACTTTACAGACTGCTGACCACATACAGGCGTGACGGAGCGCGGAGATGAAAAAACTCCTGATCGCGACCCACAACACAGGCAAACTGCGTGAATACACACAACTACTGGCCGATCTGGAAATCGAACTCCTTTCCCCGATCGACATCGGCATGGATTCCGTGCAGGTGGAAGAGACCGGCGACACATTTGAGGAAAACGCCAGGCTCAAAGCCCTGACGTACGCCCAGGCGAGCGGACTCCCCACACTGGCCGACGATTCCGGCCTGGAAGTGGACGCACTGGACGGTCGTCCCGGCGTACATTCCGCCCGCTACGCCGGCCCGGATGCCACGGATGAAGATAGGCGTCGCAAACTACTGGCCGAGATGCGGGATGTGCCCCCGGGCCGGCGCTCCGCCAGATTTCGATGCGCGGTCGCGTTGGCCCTGCCTGACGGTCGCGTATGGACGGCGGATGGGGTATGCGAAGGAGAGATCGCGTTCGAGCCGCGCGGAAAGGGGGGCTTTGGCTACGACCCGCTGTTCATCGTCTCCGGGGACGGACGCACGATGGCCGAGATGGCCCCCGACGAGAAAAATCTCATCAGCCACCGGGGGCGTGCGCTCCGTGCCGCCATGCCCCTCTTGAAAGACGTGCTGGGCATCTAAGCGTCCGGCGGGCACCATGCAGTAAAATACGGTTGCCGCCGCGCGTGGGAACGTTTAACATAGACAAATGATCGGAGTGGAGCATGACCGGGAGATACCTTCCATCAGGCAGTGGGAAGGATAAAAAGCCCAAATGGGCTAGAGGTCGGGATGGGAAGCAACAGTTCCCGATACTTAAGATAACGTTCGCCATAATGGCACTGGCGGCATGTGGGATCATCGTGTTTCTGGTGCTGCAGACCACGGCCCTGGCCGGGGGTATATTAGGCGGCGTTGGCAATCTGCTATCGGGCATCGCATCGTTCTTCGGGGGAATATTTGTCGGAGGCCCCACCCCCACGCCCGCAGTGACGATGGGACCACCTGTGATCCACTACATCAATCGGCTGGATCTCTTGAGAACGGCCTCGTACCATATAGAAGTGGTGGTCGCGGCGGAGCAGGGCGGACAAGGCCCCCTGGGGCTTTTCAGCGACCGGATGTTGTTCGTAGCGGTTGGCAACGTGACCGCAGGCGTCAACATGGGGCTGATGGAGCAGGATAGCATGGAGCTGAGTCCCCTGACCGGCAAGGCTCACATTGTTATCCCCCAAGCCCAATTGTTCGACTGCTTCCTGGATGTTGACAACTCATATGTGTACGACCGGGATTCCGGCGTCCTGGGGATCGATCTCGGCATGGGTTACAACGAAGAGCTGGAAACCGAAGTACGTCGCATGGCCCGCGATAGGATCAGGGAAGCAGCCCTTGAGGACGGCATACTGGAAACCGCACAGGAAGAAGCCGTCAGATTCGTCGAGCAGTTGATGTGGGGATTGGGCTACGACGAAGTGACCGTCGAGATCTCGCAGGAGGAGCCGCCACCGCTGCGTGGCAGTACCTGCTATCCAGAGTCCCCGACACCGACGCCTTCTCCGTCTCCGTCCCCGTCGTAGAATCCGCCAACTCCGAATTCACGGTGAGGTGAGATATGCCGGTAAAAGAAGTGACCGTCAAGTGGCTGGAATCCCAGCGATACGTAGGCGTGGACGGCACCGGACACGGTATCGTTATCTCGTCGAGCGGAAGCGACGGTGGGATCGGCGTGCGACCGACCGACCTGCTCCTGCTATCGCTGGGGAGCTGTACCGCCTACGACATAGTTAACATCCTGAGCAAAAAACGTCAGAAACTAACAAGCCTGGAAGTCCGGGTCACCGGTAAACAACGCGAGGAAATGCCCTGGGACTTCGTGGAATTCCACGTGCGATACACCCTGCAAGGGGAGAACCTTTCCGAAAAAGCCGTGCGGGAAGCCGTAGAACTATCGGCCCAGAAGTACTGCTCGATCTCGGCCACACTCAAATGCAACGCCGAGATCAAATACGAATACGAGATCAAAGAATAAAAGACCGTCGCCGCAGGGGAAGGCCATTTACAAAAACATCTCTGCCAATGTGGCGGCGAAGAGCACCGCCGCGATCACCGCGTTGACGTTAAAAAATGCCATATTCACCTTTGACAGGTCATCCGGTGATACCAGCGAGTGCTCATACCATAACAGCCCTGCGGTCGCCAAAACGCCCAGATAGTAAACCGCTCCCAGCCCGTAGACGATGCCCAGGATCGCGAGCATCACGACTGTGATCACATGGCAGAACATCGCCACATTCAAAGCGCTGGCGATCCCATACCTGGCCGGCCAGGCGTGTAACCCCTCGCGGCGGTCGAAATCCGCGTCCTGGCAGGCGTAGATCAAATCGAACCCGGCGATCCAAAACGTCACAGCAGCCATGAGCAACCATGCCGGCACATCCTCGACCGTGAAGAGACTCCCCCGCACCGCCACCCATGCCCCCACCGGCGCCATAGCATCGGTCACGCCCAGAACCCAATGCGCCAGGACGGTGAACCGCTTGGTATACGAATAACCGATCAAAAACAGGATCGCCACAGGCGAAAGCCTCAGCGGCAACGGACCCAATTGCCAGGCCGCAAATACCAGGATGGCCACCGACACCATCGCATAGAACACCACCTCTCGTGGCGCGATCTTACCGGTCACCAGCGGGCGATTTGCCGTACGTGGGTTGCGGGCATCATAGTAGCGATCCGCCAGCCGGTTGACGGCAAAAGCCAGCGTCCTTGCGGCGGCCATCGCCACCGTGATCCAGGCAAACTGGTGAAAAGTCGGCAGCCCACCTGCCGCCAACAACATGCCAAGATAGGCAAATGGCAACGCGAAAACCGTGTGCTCGAACTTCACCAACTCCAAAAACGCACGCAGCTTGCCCGGCGTAGAGTGGCTACCCGATCCCATACTCATCCCACCGCCTGTCCACCAGCGCCTTGATCTCAGGGGACATCTCGACCTCATCAGGCCATCCGCGCCGATGCCCATCCTGTGGCCCCTTAGCCGTGGCATCCACCCCGATCTTACCGCCGAACGATTCCCGGTAGGCCGAGTGATCCAGCTGATCCACCGGCCCCTCGACGATCAGCACATCTCGCTTCCAGTCCACATTGCCGAGCACGCGCCATGCCACCTCACTCAGATCATGCACGTTCACATCCTCGTCCACCACCACAATCGCCTTAGTCAGCGCCATCAACCCCATCCCCCAGATGCCCATCATCACCTTTTGGGGATGTCCGGGATAACGCTTCTTAATACTGACGATCAGCAAATTGTGGAACACCCCCTCGGCAGGCATATTAATATCCACCACCTCTCCCATAAAGAGCTTCAGCAGCGGCAGGAACAACCGCTCCGTCGCCTTGCCCATCCAATAATCCTCCATTGGCGGGCGACCGACCACCGTGGCCGGATAAATCGGGTCTCGGCGGTGGGTGATAGCGGTCACATGCATCACCGGGAAAGGCGCGGGTGGCGTGTAGAACCCGGTATGATCGCCAAACGGCCCCTCATCACGGCGTTCGCCGGGAACCACATACCCCTCGATCACAATATCTGCATCCGCAGGCACCTCCAACGGCTGACTGACGCACCTGGCCATACGGACGGGCCTGCCGCGTAACCATCCCGCCAGCAGATACTCATCGATTCCGGGCGGCAACGGCGCCGATGCAGCCCATAGCGCGGCGGAGTCGCCGCCCAGGGCGACGGCAACCGGCATCCTATCCTGTCCGTTTCGGATCGCCTCCCGCTCATGCTCGGCCCCGCCCTTATGGAGCTGCCAATGCATACCCAGCGTGCGGGAGTCGAACACCTGCAACCGGTACATCCCCACATTACGCACGCCGGTAATGGGATCGCGCGTGATCACCTGGGGCAGCGTGATATAACGGCCCGCATCCCCAGGCCAGCACTTCAAGATCGGCAACATATCCAGCGACGGCTCGTCCATCACCACGGCCTGGCACGGTGGGTGTGACACCGACGACGGCCTCAGACCCATACTCCTGATCACCCTGAGCACATCATTAAGGCGGCCCATCATAGCCCCCATGCCCTGTGGCAACCGGAGATCAAGGAGCGCCGAGAGCTTACGGTTTAGGTCCTCCAGCTCCTCCACGCCCAAAGCCCATGCCATACGCCGCTCCGAGCCGAACATATTGATCAGAACCGGCATCTCCGAGCCTTTAACACGCTCGAAGAGCAGCGCCTTATTACCATCCCTGGGGCCTTTCGAGACCCGGTTTACGATCTCGGTGATCTCCAACTCCGGGTTGACCTCGGCCCTCACCCGGACAAGCTCCCCTGCCTTCTCCAACCTGGCGACGAACTCACTCAGACTCTGATACGCCATCCCCCCACCTCCGGCTGCCACTGGCGAGGGTTATTCAAGCCCAACCGCCAGACAGGTCAGAGTCTCCAGTACCCCTGGGATCGGTTGTATCTCACCGGCCACCATCTGGCCGAGCCGCTCCAACCCATCGGCTTCGACCGTGGCGATCACGTCGTATGGGCCGAGAGTCATATCCGCCTCGGCCACACCCTCCAGGCTTCGAAGCCTGCGTACAACCTCGCGGATGGCACCTGCGTTCACTTTGATCAGGATATAGGCTTTCACTGCAGCACTCCTCACCTGCGCAGGAATATGAACCAATAGACGATTGCCACAAGCAGCGACCCGCCTATGATGTTGCCGATGGTCACCGGCAGCAAGTTGTGTAGCAGGAAATTCGCCCAGGTCAGACCGCTCAGGTCCAGCCCGGTGCCCGCTGCGAAGTTCGGGTCCAGGCCCTTAACGAGGAGACCGATCGGCACGAAGTACATATTCGCCACACTGTGCTCGAATCCGGCAGCCACGAAGGCAGTTATCGGGAAGATGATCGCCGAGATCTTATCCACGACCGTCCTGGCTCCCAGCGTCAGCCATACGGCCAGGCACACCAGCGCATTGCACATCATCCCCAACGCGACTGCCTGCCCAAAATCCAGGCCGGTTTTGGCCGCCGCGATACTCAGCGCGACCCGTCCGATCTCCCCGCCTGCGAACGTGTACTGGCGTGTCAGGAACATGAAGAGAGCGGTAGACGTGGCGCCGACGAAATTCCCCACGTAGACTATGCCCCAATTGCGCAACAACCTGGCCGTGCTCACTTTGCCGCTGGCCCAGGCCATCACGATCAGGTTATTGCCGGTGAACAACTCCGCCCCGGCCAGAACGACCAATATCAGGCCCAGGCAGAAGACCAGGCCTCCCAGTAGTTTCCTCAGCCCGTATGGGAGCGCTCCGGTGCCGGTCGTAACGGTGGTGGCGAATATCGCTCCCATGGCGATGAAGGCCCCGGCCAGCACGGCCAGCACGAATGTGGAGATCGCATCCATCTCGGCCTTACGGATGCCGACGTATTCGGCGCGGGTTGCCATCTCCGGTGGAAGCAGAGAATCTACCCTGAATTCGTTTGCCATCTTGTCGCTCCATAACTGTGATTTTAGCCGCGCCAGAATACCAGATTGTAGAATTTTTCACAAACTTTCGTGCTCGCGTTCCAGCGAGAACACCATCGCCTGGGCCACGGTGGAGATGCGATATGGGGTATATGCCTCAACGGTGACCAGATCGCCGCCGGAAGCCACTATCCTTTCCTCATCGGTCTCGATCTCCACCGTTCCGCGCACCACAAGCAGGGGGATATTATGTGAAGGTGGTGGCCATTCCGGCCCGATCCCGGCACATCTCCACAGCATCAGGCTATGGCCTTCCATACTTGCCACCTCCACCGGCACATAAGAACTTTCCAGCCTGTGGTAGATCGAGCCGAGCTTGATCTTCTCCAGCTGCTCATCCTCATCGGTGGCGAAGAGCCTTCTGCGCCCGTTAGAACTGCCGGTGGCCCCATATGGGCGCAAGAGTAGCACGACGGAGCGGAGCGGGGAGCTTGTGCTATGGGCCACACCTTTTGGCACAATGACCATCTCCTCGGCCCGCAGCGTCAACTCCCCGCGCTCGGTGACCATCTGTATTGCGCCCTCGTAGACCAGGAACAACTCGTCTTCATCTATATGGCGGTGCCAGGGGAAAGTGCCCTGACATATGAATATCGAAAGCTCCAGGCCGCCGTAGAGGCCCAGCCTTCCGGTCTCGAAAGGCTTTCGGATTCTACGTGCTATCCGATCAAGATTGACCTTGCTTATTGACATCGCCGAAGGCCGATCCGGCGCCGCCTGCTTGTCGTGAGAGTATCTCCGAGAACGCGGCCAACAAGTCTATCGGCACCGGGAATATAATCGTCGAATTCTTCTCCACCGCGATCTCGGTCAGAGTTTGGAGATAGCGTAGCTGCAACGCGGCAGGTTCCTTTGCGATAGTAGCTGCGGCCTCCTGGAGCTGCTTGGCTGCCTGCAACTCGCCCTGAGCGTGGATGATCTTCGCGCGTTTCTCGCGTTCGGCCTCGGCCTGCCTTGCCATAGCGCGTTGCATCTGGGGTGGCAGCGTCACATCCTTGACCTCCACCACGCTCACCTTAATACCCCACGGCTCGGTATGCTCGTCTATTATCTGCTGCAACTGGTTATTGACCCGTTCCCTATGGCCCAGCAGGTCATCAAGCTCCACCTGGCCTATCACACTGCGGAGGCTGGTTTGCGCTATCTGGAGTATGGCTGCTATGTAATTACGCACCTGCACCACTGCCTTTTCCGGATCGACCACCCGGAGCAAGGCCACCGCGTTCACCTCGACCGACACGTTATCGTTGGTGATGCATTCCTGCTTGGGGATGTCGAGCGTGATCGTCCTGAGATCGACCTTGACCATGCGTTCGATCACAGGGATCACATAGAACAGGCCTGGGCCTCGTGGGCCACCGGGTGCCAGCCTGCCCAACCTGAATATCACGCCGCGCTCGTACTCGTTGACCACGCGCACCCCGGCCAGGAGTATGAACAGCAGGAACAGCAGGAAAAAACCACCTGGGCAGATCAAGACGCCTATAATATTATCCATAGCCCAATCTCCTTTCGCCTGCGGGGCCGGGCACATCGGCCATAAAGCGGTCATCCCGGCGCTATCGGCTCCAACCGGCATGATTATAGCCGAATAGGGGAATTTTGCAGAAGGGTTTCTCACAGCGAGCTAACACCGTAGCCGGGCGTCAGGGCGCTAATTGAGCGGGCCATGCGAGGGGTGGGCGGCCTACCCGGACGACTCGGCGTATGGCCGGCCCTTATCGGCCTTACAGGCGGGCACCCAGAGGGTGAAGACACTTCCCCGGCCCACCTCGCTTTGGACTTCGATTTTGCCGCCGTGGGCCTCGGCTATCTCTTGCGCGATTGCCAATCCCAGCCCGGTTCCATCGATCCCCAGCTCCTGGGAGCGGCAGCCACGGTAAAAGCGCTCGAAAATGCGTGGGAGTGCCTCCTGTGGGATACCTATACCGGTATCCTTCACGGTGCACGCGCACATCTGGCCCTCGCAGTGCGTTGAGACAGTGATAGTGCCACCTTTGGGGGTATAATTCAGCGCATTACTTACCAGATTTGCGATCACCCTTTCCAATTGGAAGCCATCGGCCAGCACCGGTGGTATATCGTTGCCCGGCTCGAAAGAGAGTGACTGGCCCTTACTCACGGCCAGCGGCACATGCTCATTCACCACAGCCGAGACCAGGGCATTAAGGTCGGTTGGCTTCAGATCGAGTGAGACCGTACCCTGGCCCAGCCTGGATAGAGTTCGCAGGTCTTCCACCAATCGTTCCAGCCTTTGCACCTGGCCTTCCAGCACAGCCAGATGCTCGTGGAGGCGTTCCGGTGACCTTTTGAGCATATAGAGCCGCAGCTTCAGGTTGGCGATCGGATTTCCCAGATCATGTGCGGCGTTATCCACAAACTGAGTCTTGAAACGATCCATTTCCTTGATACGGGTCACATCGCGCAGACTGAGCACCACACCGCCCAGCTCCCCGTTACAACTGGTGACCGGGGCAAACTCGACATCGGCATCGAACGCAGTGCCGTCATCTCGCATCACTGCCACCTCGATCCGTTTCCGTTCCCGGTCGTATATTGCCGAGATCAATGCCCTGGCGAACGCTTCCTTATGTTTCGGCTCCACCAGCGCGTCCATAAGCTGCTCTATAGAACTGCCGACTCGCCTGCCGAACATAGCGTCGAACGCCGGATTACTCTGGAGGATCTCCCCATCCGGCATGACCAACACGATGGCATCGCTGCTGCTATTGAGCACCGCCTCGAACTGTTCGATAGCGTGGCGCAACTGGGCCGTCCTCTCGGCCACCCTGAGTTCCAGCTCCTCATTCAACTTGCGTATCTCGGCTTCGGCCAGCTTACGTCTGGCGATCTCACGGCGAGCGGCCTCGTAGAGGCGGGCATTATCTATCGCTATCGCCAGCTGGTCGGCCATAGTTTGCAGCACCGCGATGTCGCTTTCGGAAAAAGCCGCCTCCCGTGTGCTTTGCACCGTCAGGCCGCCTATACAGCGCCCACGGCTGATAAGCGGCAGTGCCATCTCGGAGCGGGTTTGTGGCAAGAGGGGATTATCGAACCGGATCGCCTCCTGGCCCACATCCAGCGCGATCCTGGCCTTTGCGTTGGCCACGCTCCAGCCGATCATAGATTCGCCGCCGACGGTCAACCTATGCCCCTGCTCGATCATCTTCCTGCCGGCCTCGCCGGTTCCTGCCCTCAGCACCGCGTACTTGCCGGACTCATCCACCAGGAATATACCGACGTAATAGAACCCGAATCGCTCCTTGATGAGGTTCACCGCGTGTGACATAAGCTCTTCGGGGTCCAGGATGGTACTGGCGGATTTGGAGACCTCGGCGGCGGTTTGCAACTGAGTGCTACGGCGTTCCAGGGCCGACACAAGGCGTTCCCTATCGGCCTCCAGCGCCTGCAACTCAGATAAGCGCTCTTGAGCCTTTGCCAACTCGCCGGCAAGCTCCTCTATTGTCCTTCCGGGCTGCTTCATAGCGATTTTACCCAGGTGGGCCGGCGCGACGGCTAATCGTCAAGGCCAGGACTCGACCTGACATTCATGGGAAGCCCCAGCACCGTGATCCGGCCAGGATAGCCATCTCCACCTCCCCAACGGCAGGCCCCACAGAAAGGGATTCCCCGTAAGTGGTATACCGGTGCAGAATCTTGGCGGCAAAGTTCGGATGCAAGCGGAGTCGTCGGCCTTCTTTTCCTCATTCCTGGTCGGGGTTTGTACCTATTATATGCCTCTGCCCTGTCGGCGGCAACCCGTTTGACATAGCCGCCCGGTGCATTACAATTGGCCTCGGCTTAAGCGTTTATCGGCAATCGCACCTCTGACGGAGAGACACCCTCATGGCTCGCTTGCATGAGTATCAGGGCAAGGCATTGCTAAAGGAAGTGGGCATCAAAGTGCCCGAAGGCGGACCGGCCCGTTCACCCCAGGAAGCCAGACAGATCGCAGAACAGATCAATGCCCCGGTAGTAGTCAAAGCCCAGGCATGGGTTACCGGGAGGGCGGGGCTTGGGGCCATAAAATTCGCCGATACCCCCCGGCAGGCCGAAGAAGCCGCGTCCGAGCTGCTGGGCATGGAAATCGGTCACTTCACCGTGGATACCGTCATGGTGGAGCGCAAACTGGATATAGAGCGTGAATTCTATGCCGGCGTGATCATTGACGACCGTGCCAGAGCGCCTGTGGTCATATTCTCCAGCGTCGGCGGTACCGGCGTCGAAGAGATCGCGCGGGAGCACCCGGATAAGATCGCCCGTCACACCGTGGACATCCTATGGGGTCTGCGGGAATTCGAGGCACGCGAGCTGGCCCGCAAAGCCGGAGTCCACGGCAAACTACTACTCAAACTCGGCGGCGTCATCAAAAAACTCTACGACGCTGCCCGCAGGTACGACGCCCGTGCCGCCGAGATCAACCCGCTGGCCCTGACCGCCGAGGGTGAACTGATCGCCGCCGACAGCCGCTTCACCATTGACGACTACGCCGTCTACCGCCACAAAGAACTGGGCATCGAGATCGCCCGCGAATTCGACCGTCCGCCCACCCCCCTGGAAAAGATCGCCTGGAACGTGGAGAAAAACGACTATCGCGGCACATTCTACTTCATCCAGCTGGAGCAAGACTTCAAAAAGGGCGATCGCGTGATCGGCTTCCACGGTGCGGGTGGTGGCGGCAGCATGATGAGCATGGACGCCTTACTGGCGCGTGGCTTCAAACTGGCCGACTTCGTTGACACCTCCGGCAACCCGCCCTCCAGCAAAGTCTACCGTGCCGCCAGGATCATCCTCAGCCAGGAGGGCATTGACGGCTACTTCCTCAGCGGCTCCGGCGTGGCCAGTCAGGAACAATTCCACCTGGCTCGCGGCCTGGTCAAAGCCTTCATCGAAGAGCCGCTGACCGTTCCGGCTGTGCTACGTCTGGGCGGGAATGCCGAGGAACTGGCCAGAGAGATCGTAGAGCGGGCGAAACCGGCCATCCCGGCGCCGGTTGAAGCCTACGGCAAAGACGACACACCTGACTTCTGCGCCGAGAGACTAGACGCCCTCATCAAAGAGTACACGCCGCCGGAAAAGCCGCCCAAAGGCCGAGAGCCACTCGATCCGAAAGAACCCTACTCATTCGAAACGGTCACCGGCGGCACGGTCACATTCGATCACGCCCTCTGTCGCGAATGCGAAAGCAAAGCCTGCATAGAAGCATGTGTCGGCGGCATCCTGGAGCTGCAGGACGGCGTTCCCGTCCTGAACATCACCGCCGACGAAGCCAGGCGCGGCAAATGCGTCGAATGCCTGGCCTGCGACGTCGAATGCTACTTCCGTGGCAACAAGGGCGGGTACGTAAAACTGCCGATAGAAGGGCTGGACTGATCCGGCTCACCGCAGATGTATGCCGAGATCGTGGTCAACCTGCCGGTCGAAGGCACCTACCACTACCACATCCCGCCCGGCCTGGCAGGCGAGTTAGAACCCGGCCACCTGGTGGAAATCGAATTCGGCAACCGGCGCGCCCAGGGCATCGTACTGGCCCTGCGGCGCGATTCCCCTGTGCCGGAGACCAAACCGGTCGAGAAACTACTGGATTCCAGGCCCGTGCTGACCCCCTATCAGCTCAAACTGGCCGAATGGCTGGCCCGCGAGACCCTGGCGCCGTTATACCGTTGCCTGTGGCTGATGCTCCCGCCGGGACTGGGCAAACGGGGCGACGTACTGGTCACCCTGCTCGATCCCGAAGCCGGGCCGGAAACCACAGTCGAGCGCCGGGTGCTATCGCTACTTGCGAAACGCGGCCCACTACGTGGCCGTCAACTTGCCAGATCGCTACCCCGTCAGAACTGGCGTGCAGCCGTAGACCGCCTGGTCAGGCGCGGAGTCGTCAAACGGGAGCCGGTGCTGGACCCGCCCTCAGTGCGCCCGCAAAGCGCCCGCACGGCCAGGCTCGCCATCCCGCCGGAAGAGATCGATACCGCCCTGATGCGCATCGGCTCCCCGTCCCGGCAGGCCGATCTACTGGAAGCGCTACACACCGGCGGCGACCCCATGCCCACGGTCGAAACACTCTGCGAAACAGTCGGCTGCTCGCGTGCGCCTTTGCGCAGCCTGGAACGCGCCGGTTACCTCAGAATCGAGCCAAAGCGCGTGCTGATCGAACTCTCCCCCGGAGCCGAACTCAAAGGACTCTCACCTGTCCAGGCGCGGCTATGCGGGCAACTGGCCGAGGCCGGAGCGCCGCTGGATCGGCGTGCCCTGGACGTTTCGGACTCGGTTCTTAGGACGCTGGAGCGCAAGGGAATCATCCGCCGTCACATCGTCCCCGCGACGGTGATCCCACTCCTGGGGGCGGACGAGTGGGTGGATATAGCGCTAAAACTGCGCGGGGCCGAGAAACAGCGGAAAGCACTCCGTATGCTGGCCGAACGGAACGGCCCGGTTGATCTGCGCGAACTGCGTGCCCAGACCGGGATCACAACGCGCGAGATCAAAGCCCTGGCCGAAGACGGCCTCATCGTATTGGGCGAGCGCGAAGTGATCCGCGACCCGCTGGCCGACCTTGACTACGTACCGACCGAATCCCCAAAACTCAGCCCGGCCCAGGAAACCGTCTGGCGTCGGATCGAAGCGGAACTCGAATCCCCGCGCAAGCCGATCCTGCTCCACGGCGTGACCGGATCGGGCAAAACCGAAATCTACATGCGGGCGCTCGAAAGAGTCCTGGAGCGCGGACGTGGCGGGATCATACTGGTGCCGGAGATCGCCCTCACCCCACAGACGGTCAGGCGCTTCATAGCCCGATTTCCCGGTCGCGTGGCGGTCATACACAGCAAACTCTCCGAAGGCGAACGGTACGACACCTGGCGTCGTATCCGGGATGGCCGCCTGGACGTGATCATTGGCACCAGATCGGCGTTATTTGCCCCCCTGCCGAATCCCGGCCTGATTGTACTGGACGAAGAACATGATGAAAGCTACAAAAGCACACCCCCGCTTCCGCCGCCCTACTACCACGCGCGTGAGACCGGGATCGAGCTGGCCCGCCTGACAGGTGCGCTTTGCATACTCGGCAGCGCCACCCCAGACCTGGTCACCTATTACCGCGCCCAGCGTGGCGACTACATCCTGCTGAAATTACCGGAGCGGATCATGGGCCATCGGATGCGTGTCCGGACCCAGGCCATGCGGCTGGGAGTTTCCAAGACCGCCTACCGCCCGGCTGCCGACGCCCCAGACGCCGTGACGATAAGCCTGCCGCCGGTCAAGATCGTGGATATGCGTCAGGAACTACGCGCCGGCAACCGGAGCATATTCAGTCGTGCGCTGCAAAAATCCCTGCGTGAGACACTCAAGCGTGGGGAGCAGGCCATACTCTTCCTGAATCGGCGCGGCGAGGCCACCTTCATATTTTGCCGGGACTGTGGTCACATCCTCAAATGCCCCAATTGCGACCTCCCGATGACCTACCATCAGAACGGCGGCCTGATATGCCATCACTGTGGGCGCCGCGAGCCGGAACCGGATACCTGTCCCAAATGCGGGAGCGCGAAGATCAAATACTTTGGGGCAGGAACCCAGCGTGTGGAACGGGAAGTGAGGCGGCTCTTCCCCGGACTGGCGCGTCCCGTCCGATGGGATCGGGATACGACCCGTCGGCGTGGCGGCCACGAAGCCATCCTGGCGGCATTTGCATCCGGTCGGGCGAACGTCCTCATCGGCACCCAGATGATCGCCAAAGGACTTGATCTGCCACTGGTGACCCTGGTTGGGGTGATCCTGGCCGAAGTCGGGCTTGGGATGCCGGATTACCGCGCAGCCGAGCGCGTATTCCAGGTGCTGACGCAAGTTGCCGGGCGCAGCGGGCGTGGATTATTAGGAGGCCGGGTGATCCTGCAGACCTACAACCCCGACCACTACGCCATCCAGGCCGCAGCCGACCATAACTACGAAGCCTTTTTCGCCCAGGAAGTGCGATTCAGGCGGGAGCTGGGGTATCCACCGTTCAGGAGATTAGGGCTACTGGAATATCGCGACCCCGATCCGGCCCGCGCCGCAGACGAAGCCCGCCGCATCGCCGGGGTAGTGCAGATGCGGGTGACGCTTGGGAACCTGAGTGCCACCGAAATCCTGGGGCCGACGCCGTGCTTCTTCCCGAAACTGGCCGGATTTTACCGTTGGTGCATCATAGTTCGCAGCCCTGACCCCGCTGCCCTGCTGCGTGACCTGCCGGTGGGAGATGGCTGGCGCGTCATCATAGACCCCTTGTCGGTGCTCTGATCACATCTCTTTGGCCCCGATCTCGGCAACCCAACGGCCTATCATCGGCACCTGGAAGCGATAACCCTCGGCGGTTGCCTCCAACACCTCCAGGCGGATCAGGCGGCGGACGATCCCCTCAGGCGGTTCCGGTGGCTCCCCGCCCGATGCAATCGCCCGCAGCAACGCCCTTTCGGCATCGTTCATCTGATGCTGCCACAACTCGCGGAAGAAGCCGTCGCCCCTTTCAAACGCCCAGGGGAGCGCGGCCTCAACGTCGTCCGGAGTGGCGCGTTTGCGTTTTTCTCGGTTGAGCAGTTTGACGACCTGGGAGCACAGCAACTGTATCAGGTATGGGTGGCAGCGGGTCAGATGCAATATCTTCTCGACCGCCTCCGGCTCGTATACATCCGGAAAATCGCTCACCGGGTGTACGATCAGCTCGCGGGCATCCGGCTCATCCAGGTAGCTGACGTGGATTGCCTGCACGTTGATCAGATAGTCGTACCAGTACGGACTCAGCTCGGAAAACACATGGCTGCCGGAAAGCAGCACCGTCCAATTGGGCACGCTCTGGATGAGGTGCCGCAGGAATCCGAGCGGCGCTTTATCCCCGGTCTTTCCTACCAATTCCTCCAGCCGCTCGTATTCGTCCAGACACAGCAGAAAAGTCTTGCCGCCGGTACCCGCAGCGATCTCTTCCATCCACCTCATCAGGGCCAGCAAAGGCTCTCCGGACTCGGCGAAGTCGGGGGGACGGGGCAACCGCATGTTACGCGATTTTCTGGCTCCTTCCAAGATCTCCTCTGCCAGGGCCGAGGCAAAACCGTCCAGCGTGGCGGCCACCTCGCCTAATTTGTGTCCGTCAGCCACCACGGGCACGATGTCGGATCCCAGATGATGGTGCAGATAATTCAGCACCGAGCTTTTCCCAACGCGGCGTCCCCCGTGTAAGAGCAGGGTCGGCTTTGGCACCTCGACGGCCAGGCGCCCGACCTCCCTGAAAATATCGCGCCTGCCCTTGAAGCGCTCGCCGGCCTTATCGGGGGTGAGCGAGCTGCCGGCTATATATACCTGCGGTATCTCGCCGGCTTTGCGTGCCCGCTCCTCTGCAGTGCGCAGGGCCTCTTCCAGAATCGATTGCCACCCACCGACCGCCTGGGCGAACCGGGCGCCGTGACGACCGGCGCCCAGTCTTAGACGACCGGATTCCAGCCTTCTGACGCTGCTCTCGTAGTATATAGGAAATGAAATGGGATAGGATAGACCTATGCGACCGGATTCCAGCCTTCTGATCGCCGCCCGCAACAGCTCTGCCCTTCGGTAGAAGGAATCGGACTCCAGTGCGGCCCTCACGTCCTGTGCCACTTCCAGAAACAGCGGCAGCGCCTCTCCCAGCTCCTCCGGCGGCGGTTGGGGCACCCAGTCGAGCGTATCGGCTATATCGGCGATGTCTCCGATGTTGTTGCACCGGAGCAGGGAATCCAACGCTATGGCGGCGGTGACTTTGGCCGCCAACTTCTGCTGATTCGTCGAGTCGAATAGATACCTGACGGTCTCGGCGGCCGCGCCGGGATCATCGCGGTAGGCTTCTAGTATTATTTGTCCTACGAACGGCAGCGGCAGGCGTATCAACTCGTCGAAGCGTTGGGGCAAGATGCCAAGCGCCTCAACTGGATTTCCTGCGCCCAGGCGTATCCAGAGGAACAAGAACACCGACCAAATGGACTCCGGTAGCCAAAAGGGGACACGCCAGACACCTGCAACCGAGGCCAAAGCAAATGCCATACTCAGTACTGTTCCCGTAAGTACCCCTATCTCTATGCCATGCACTACCCACATTAATGGCATACCAAGCATCCCCCCAAATAATACACCCATTACTATGCTCAGTGCCCCACCTACTAACATGCCATATGCTACTCCCCACATTACGCCTCCTAGCGTACCCCACACTATACCTGAAACTATACTTGTTTCTATTATCATATCGGTGCTTACTGGCTCCTCTCTAGTAGTCATTATATTAATAATAGCAGTTGTAAGTGCTATTAACGTTGCTATTCCCAAAAGTACTCTGGTACGTCTAGTGGCAGCCACTGCTGCCTTCAGGAGAAGGCCAATGCCCCATGCTATAATGGCCAGAGACACCCAGTTCCAATAGAAACTGCGGGTGGCAACGTCGAGCACAATGCCGACGGAGGCAGTAATAATCCCTGGGCCGCACAACGTCAGCCACCAAATTTGCCAGGCGTATCGGCGAAGACGTGGATTCTGTGCCCACCGGCTACGAAACCTGGGATCGAAGGGGTCATTGGTCATGTCTATTTCCGGATCGAGCTTGTACAGCCATCTTCTGAAGGTGTACGGCTTGAAATAGATTATGTGGAGTAAGTGAGCACATTCCAGCATAAAATCTCGTATATATTTCAAGCTACTAGTCATCGCTCACCACCCAATGCTCCGTATCAGATCCGCCACCTTGTCCGGCGCTACCACTCCGAGCACGACAAGCACTATTACCACTATCGTCAGGACGCCGAAGAGCCAGTTCATCAGGTCGTCTTTCCTCACGCCTATCAGCCTTGCCCATCCCCCCAGGGCAATCGGAACGTCCAGAAACGCAAACCTGGCCACGCGCCTTGCCTTCCGTGAGAGGACGCGCGCGGCGTCTTTGGGTTCCGGCAGGTTGGCCACCTGGTCGTCGAATCGCCGTCTGACCCAGGCGAAGTCCTTACCGTGGTTTCTGGCCTCGACCAGGAGCCGGCAGGCCATCTGCAGTTTATACGGATGGCGTTTGCCCAATTGCAGTGCGAATCTTTGCTCATCGGCACTCAGAACGGCCACGGCGCCGGGTTCACGTCCCGCCGGGAGCCGCACCAACTCCTCTGCCTCCTCTTTCGTGAAAGGCCCAAGCGGGATGTAATAGACCAGGTTGAAAAACGGGGAGGTCAACCCATACCGATGCCGGTATTTGGTCAGTTTCTCTTTGGACGTGATGATCATCATCATGTGATTGAGGTTGAGCAGGCCCCGCAGGTAAGAGTAGAAATCGTTGTCGAACTCGTCAGTGTGCTCAAGCCATTTCTCAAACTCATCCAGACAGATGACGGGCAGGATCCCGTTTTTGGAGAACACCTCGACGGCCCGCCCGAATTCAGGGAGCGTCTTCGGGGGCGGGTTGAGGGCGCTCCTGGCCCATCCAATATCGCCGATCCACCTGAGTTCGAGCAGCTCCCGTGCCACTGCGCCGAGGAAAGCCTCTTTTGAGACCCCGGCCTCCCCTTCCAGGGAGATGAACACAGGAGCGTACTTGCGGTAGTCGGTGACCCGGTCGGGCCAGGTTTGCCAGAAGTGATACAGCAGCGATGATTTTCCGATCCGTCGCGGGCCGTGTATGTTGACGCTGGTGGATTGGGCACCCGTCATGCAGTTGGTGAGTTCGTCGAGTTCGGATTTGCGGCCTACGAAGAGACGCCTGTCTTTGATGACGCCGCCTGCCACGAACGGGTTGCTATGGAGCGCGGCGGGGGCCATCTGACACACTCCTATGAGTATGTAAGTCGCCGGTTACTGCCCCGATTATGCGATCACCCGGGCGGCCCGTCAAGCGGAACGCGATCTGTCTGCTCGGCGCGGAAAGCCCGCACGATCATCCCACCGCCCAGGCACTCCTCGCCACGGTAAAACACCGCCCCCTGGCCCGGCGCGATCGCCCCCGGAGGCCTATCGAAAACCACCTCTGCCTTCCCGTCCGGAAGCGGCGTGACCGTCGCCTCCCGTATTGGTGCCCGGTACCGTATCTTCACCCCGGCCCGGATCGGGCCGGAAGGCGGCTCACCGGCGATCCAATTGACATCCCTGGCGATCAAACCATCGGCCAGCAACTCATCCTTGCGCCCCACGATAAGCGCATTATTCCCGGCATCCAGCTCCAGCACATAATACGGCCCGTCGCTCAGCCCCAATCCCTTACGTTGCCCGACGGTATACCCCGGTAGCCCGGAATGTTCGCCCAGCACCCTGCCATCGCGTGTCACGATCGGGCCGGGTCGGAACGCATCCGGCGCCAACCTTCGCAAAAGCTCCCGATAGTCCCCACCGGCCATAAAACACAGATCCTGGCTATCGCGCTTTTCGGCCACCGGTATACCCCGTTCGCGTGCCATTCGCCGCACCTGTGACTTATGGAAATCGCCAATCGGCAGGAGCAGGCGTCGTATCTGGCCCTGGGTCAGCAGCGCCAACACATAACTCTGATCCTTGCCATCGTCCACCCCGCGCAGCAAGTGACACATTCCGTCCGGATCGCGTCTTATGCGCGCATAATGCCCGGTCGCCATGAAATCGGCCCCGTGTGCCAGCGCGTAATCCAGCATCGGCCCGAATCGCACCCGGCGGTTGCAGATCATACAGGGATTTGGCGTCCGCCCGGCCAGGTACTCGGCCACGAACGCATTGACCACCTGCTCCTTAAAAAGCTCGGTAAAATCGACCGTATAAAGCCGGATACCCAGATGCTTTGCCACATAATAAACATCCGGACCGCCGCAGCATCCCCAAAGCAACGCGGTAAAGCCCACCACCTCATATCCCCGTTCCATCAGCAGCGCGGCAGCCGTGGAGCTATCGACCCCGCCGGACATGGCGACCGCCACGCGCCTGCCCCTTTCGACATCCTCTGGCCACCAATCCCCGCTCATCTCACCCCGGAACCCTTATGCGCCTGAGATATTTTATCGTAAAGTCGTTCCAGCCGGCTGACCACCGACGTCCAGGTGTAATTGGAAAGCACCCACTCACGTGCAGCGGCGCCCATCCTGGCACGCCTTTCCGGATCGGTCAGCAACCCGGCAATTGCCCTGCCCAAAAGCTCTGGCTCCGGCTCCACGATCATGCCGGCGCCCACCTGCTCCACATCCGGCAGGTGGCAACCCGGACTTAGGATCAGAGGCAGCCCTGCGGCACCGGCTTCCAATGCTGCCATCGGCAACCCCTCGCCTATGGCCGGCAGCACAAAGACATCCGCCGCCCCCAGGGCCTCCAACTTCTCCTCCCCCGCCAGGAATCCGACGAAAACCACCTTGCGGGCAATCCCCAACTGGCGCACCAATGCCTTCGCCGTTTGCAAAGCCCCCTCGTCTGGACCGACAATGAGCAGCCTGGCCGATGGCATCTCCCTGCCGGCGCGGGCAAAAGCCTTCAGCAGCACGTCCAGGCCCTTGCGCCTATGCAAGCGGCCCAGGAAGAGCACCACGGGGCCTTTTCCGAGCTTATGCTGGGCGCGGAATACCTCGCCGGTGGGCATCTTAACGAAATCCTCTGCTCGGACTCCGTTGGGGATCACCTCCACCTGCGGCTCGCGCCCATAGCGGCCCCAGAGTGTTCGCACATCCTCTGCCTCGTCCTGAGTGAGCGCGGCCACCGTGTCTATCAGACCCATCAGCCATCGCCCGAAGACCAGATCCCACATGCGCTTGGCGCCGCCGCGCCCGGTCTCATATGGCAGCGTTCCGTGTGGGGAAAGGACGGTGCCGATCCCGGCCTGGCGTGCGAGCGGCAACACGATCAGATTCTCCATCGTGCGGAACTCATGCGTGTGGATCACATCGAATCGGCAGAGCGTCCTGCGTGCTACCCGTCGGAGACCACGCGGAGATGAAAGATTCAGGCGCCAATTGAGCGAATTACTCAGATTGCGGAAGTAATAAACCCGCACACCTTCAACCTCAATCGGGCCAGGCCCAT
>JALXEW010000062.1:21617-25653 GCA_027069285.1 Ardenticatenia bacterium
CGCATCTTCCACGCGGCGATCAGAATCCAGCGCGTCGGTGGTGAAGACGGTGACCTCGTGACCGCGTGACGCCAACTCCCGGCACATCTCATAAGGCACCCGTGCCGAGCCGCCATAAGCCCAGGCGGGATAATAATGTGGGGTTACGTGTAGTATACGCATGGCAGATCGTCCGGTTGCTCAGATTCAACGGCCCTATGTGGGGGCGTTAGAGGGGCGTCTCGTCAGCAAGTCCCTGCCCCAACGCTCCCAGGCGTACCAGAGAGTATAGCCGGAAAGCAGAAAAAGCAGAGGGTCTGACGGGCAACGGTAACGTGTTGAGGGGTGGAACGCCACATACACCATCGTCATCGCCAGCTGTACGAACCACAAAAGCGACGCATCCCGCCACATCCGCCACGAGAGCACAAACCCGATCACGGCCAGGAACAGCAAAGCCCCAAAGTAAAAACGGTGCACCGTTCGCCCGATCACCTCGAACAGCGGCGTATCGTACGCCTGGATCGGATCGTCGGGGGCCAATCGCTCGGTCGGGTTATAGCGCGGCGCCACATCTATACTCCAGTGCACCAGGAACTTGACCCATAGCAACTCCGGGATGACCTGTGGATTCTGGCGCAGATACTCAAAAGCCAACCGGAAGCGCTCCTTATCGGCCTCGACCTCATCCAGACCCGGTGGGAGCCGTGGCGCCGTCCATTGCACATCATACCCTGCCCGGAAATACTCTATCGTATATGGGCTATTACCCTGCCAGAAATTGGAGCCGGATGTAGTCGTCATCGGCACAAAGCGCCCGAATATCACATAATTCCGCGCGACCCACGGTACCAGCACCAACACCCCGATCAGGGCGACCGGGGCCAACCTCCTCAGCGTTTCCCAAAAATCGAGGCGGAACAGGAACCATATCCCGATCAGAACGGCCAGCGGCGGCAATATCGGGCGAACCAGCATCCCCAGTCCCAGCAACAACCCCCCTATGACGCTCAATCGCCAATCACGTCTCTCCCGCAGGTGAACCATCGTCAGCAAGAAAGCGTGCATAAAGGCCATGAACAGGGGAGTATCTATAAGCGGCAGATTCTGGAATATCAGATACGGATAAAGCGCGTAAAAAAGCCCGCCCATCAGCCCGACCGTCGGATTCAGCAGCCGCCGTCCGATCTCGATCACCGCCCACATCGAGAACATATCCAGCGTTATATTGAACAGCGCCGTTGCCCAATGCGTCCGTCCGAACAACCCATAAAGTGCCGCCACCACATAACTATAAAGCGGCGGGATCGTCGCATCCGGCCTGCCGGGCGTCAGCCCGTAGACCCCGGTAGCCAGCAGATTCCTGGCATATCGGTCATAAGCATCGGAACCGTGGATGATCCCGGTTTCCTCAAAGGCAAATATCTGTGGGAACGCGATCAGCACGGCAAGGCGCAGAACTGCCCCCAGCGCTATAACAGCTATCGTCAGGCGCATTCGGGTACGTTCGCTCATATCCTACGCGCGATCACGCACAAGATGTCATAAGGATTCACATAAACATCGATGTTATCGATGCCGATCAACCTGGAAAAGCCCTTCCCCAACCTCGCCAGCAGCGGCGAATACAGGCTCAGCCGCTCCAGGAAGAAATCCACCGTCACATACTTACCCACGTAGGAAGTATGCAACACCTCGAACCCCGCCTTTTCCAGCATCCTGCGCATGGTAGTGCGGGAAAAATAATACAGGTGCTCCTCCGAAAGCTTATACCCCACCCAGCGCCGCCCGGTAAGGCGGGCGGGGATACTTTCCACATCTGGCGTGGCGAGCGCCAGAACCCCGCCCCGTCGCAGAATCCTGGCCGATTCGCGGAGATACGACATCGGATCGGGCACATGCTCGATCACATCCCACATCGTCACCAGGTCGAAAAACGCCTCCGGATACCCCGCCTCGGTCAGGCTGCCGTGGAACACGTCTAAACCGAATCGCTCCCGTGCATAACGCACCGCGAAGCCGGAGACATCCAGGCCGTGTGATTCCCAACCGCGCTCGCGGGCCACATCCAGGAAGAACCCCGCCGCGCACCCCACATCCAGCACGCGACCGGGCTTCACATAGCGTTCCAACTCCCGCAATCGCCTGTGGAAAGTATGTCGTATCAACGGCTCGTCATTGATGTAGTCCACATATCCGACCGTAGCCGATATATCATTGCTAAAGTACCCCTCCTCATACAGGGAATACAGCTCCCTTTCGGGTGGGCGTTTGTGCACATACACCAGACCGCAGTTCAGGCACTGCACCAACCCCCTCCCGTTAGCCGGACAGAAAGGCACCACATCTTTCGAGCCGCACAAATTACAGGCCACAGCCTCGTCATAAGGCCTGATCCCATTGGCCGCGTGTGCGACAATTGATTCCACCAGGTGATCGTTCACCGGATTGACCTCTCAGATTCGGTAAGGATACCAAATGGCCGTAAAACGGCCCTTGCGAGCGAGGGTATGATACCTTGTGGGTCGCCGTCGGGCAACGAGAGGACATTTGATTATGACCGTGTGGCTCCGGCGTGGTATACTACCGCCGCAATCACGGATCGAACGGGAGGGGACATTGCCGTCCTTTGGCGACAGCCTGGCTAAGACACGGAGATCGCTTCTTGGCAGAATTGCGGGCCTGCTGGGCGCCACCGAGATCGATTCCGAGACCTGGGATGACCTGGAAGCCCTGCTTATCCAGGCCGACCTGGGGGTGGAAACCACACAGTACCTGATCGAGAAACTGCGGGATCGTGTCAGGCGCGAGGGGATCACCCGTGAGCGTGACCTGCGGGCCTTCCTGCGTGAGGAACTGCTGGGGATACTACTCCAAAGGCAGCCCCGCCTGAACCTGCACGGACGTCCGATCTCGGTACTGCTGATCGTCGGCGTTAACGGGTCTGGGAAGACCACTGCCATCGGCAAGCTGGCCCACAAATACCGCAAAGTGGGGCGTAGCGTATTACTGGTGGCTGCGGATACCTTCCGCGCGGCGGCGATCGAGCAACTGAGGGAATGGGCCGACCGTGCCGGCGTGGACGTGATCTCCGGGCAACCGGGCGGCGACCCGGGTGCCGTAGTATTCGATGCACTACAGGCGGCACGGAATCGCGGCTACAACCTGGTCATCGTGGATACCGCCGGTCGGCTACACACCAAATACAACCTGATGGCCGAACTGGGCAAGATCGGGCGTGTGATGAAAAAAGTGATCCCCGATGCCCCTCACGAGACCCTACTCGTGCTCGATGCCACAACCGGCCAGAACGCCCTTGTCCAGGCCCGCAAATTCCAGGAAGCGGTGAACGTCACCGGCGTCATCCTGACCAAACTGGATAGCTCCGCCAAAGGCGGCATGATCTTCGCCGTATACCGCGAACTGGGGCTACCGGTTCACTTCGTCGGCATCGGCGAGGGTTTGGACGACCTGGCACCGTTTGACCCCGTGGAATTCGTAGACGCGCTATTCGAGGAGCCGTGAGGCAGAGCAGGCCATGTCCATACTAATAGACGAAACCAAACGGGTACTCGTACAAGGCATCACCGGTCGGGAGGGCCGCGCCCGAACAAAACTTATGAAAGGATACGGCACGCAAGTAGTCGCCGGGGTGACCCCGGGCAAAGGCGGCCAGGAAGTGGAAGGCGTGCCGGTCTTCGATACCGTCAGAGAAGCCTGGGATGCCGTCGGGCCGATTGACGTGAGCGTCCTCTTCATCCCTGCGCCGTTGGTGCGCGAGGCCGCGCTGGAAGCCATCGAAACAGGCGTCAAATTGCTGGTGATAGTGCCGGATCGCGTCCCGATATACGACGTGCTGGAAATAGACCGGGCGGCACGTGAAGCCGGCGCCAAATTCGTCGGCCCCAACACATTAGGGGTACTTTCTCCAGGCAAAGCCGTATTGGGCATGATCGGCGGTCGGGCCGCCAGCGCCAAATCATGGTTCTTCCCCGGCCCGGTTGGGATCACATCTCGCAGCGGTGGATCACATCGGCTATGGCCTACTACCTGGCCA
>JALXEW010000063.1 GCA_027069285.1 Ardenticatenia bacterium
CGCCCGATCAGCACGCCGACGATCTCACCATCCACGCTCACCGGAGCGCCGAAACTCACCCACACCCGTCCGTCAGGCCCGCGAACGGCAGCCGGCCCCTGGCTCGCGGCAACCTCACGCACATCACCAATGACCTCGGACTCTTCCGGCAACAGAACCGCCTCATCGTCGGCAGGCGGGGGATAGGCTGCCAGAAGCTCACCCCCCTCATCGTCGAAGAGGAAAAGCCGGTCAAAAAACGGTATCCGTCCGATGCCCTCCCTCAGCGTCTCCTCGACCCGCTCATCATCCCGCACATCATCCACATCATTAGCTATCTCGGTGATCAAAGTGATGCCGGTATGCGTGAAGATCGGGACAAGCGACGCCGCGCCAGAGGCCTCCTGTTCCAGCTGGGCCGAGGCCCAACCGGTTGCAGCATCCAGGGCGACGGACGTGACGGTGCCGATCAAGAGCACGGCGCCCAACGACAACACCGGCAGGAACGTCATCACCACCAGATTGCCCAAACTACGCTCCCACGGTGGCGACTCCATCGGCTTGCCGTGGGCCGGACTGAGCTCCGGCCACAGATACCACACGCCCTCGGCGACCAACCCGCCGACAAACGCCTCCAAAAGCACCGCAGGCAAAGCAGCCAACCCGGTCTTCCATGCCTGCTCCACCGCCAGCAGCACCGGAATGCCGGAACGGGCCAGCTCCGAAAGCACCATCGCCGCCCACCATCCGAGCGAGCCGGTTGGCACGGCCAGCACCGGGTGGCGCAGCGCCCTCATAATCCGCCCGCGATAACGTTGCGAGATAAGCGCCGCAGCGGCCCATGCCCCAATCCCCATCTCCAAAGGCATCGTAAAGCCCCCGGCTCCCATACCGGCCCGCACTATACCGGACGTGATCCCGGTCAGTATGGCCTCCAATGGGCCGCCGAGGAGGGCGGCCAGAGCTATCGGCACCCAGCCCAACAGCGGAGCTACCGGTGGCCTCAGGACATCATCCGGCAACAAGGGAGTATCCGGGGCAGGGAATCGCACCACAAACATGACACTCAGCAGGGCGGAAAGAGCGATAAGCACAACCCAGGCCCAATTCCCGACCCGACGCCCCGTCCCATATGGCCGCCCGGAGCGTGCCAGGAGATAAACCAGCAGGATACCGTATGCCAGACCCGGCAGGACATCTCCGGGCTGCCAGGGCCAGGGGAAGCGGAAATCCTGCAATCCCCAGATTTCGAAGCTCATAAAAATATCTCACCGGCACGATAAGGACGCTATAGCATACCGGCATTATAGCATCAGCACCCTCACCTCACCAACAGCCCGCTGCCGCCCGACTTGCGTCCGCAGCCCGGCGCTGATACCCTCTCCCGCAAATTCACGAGGGTTCCGGCATGAGAAGACACCTCATCCCGATTCTGATTGCAGGCATTCTGATCGCCCTGGCGGGCGCATGGTACTGGCGCGAGCCTATCGGCGACGCCCTTTTCGAAGTGACCGGGGAGGAATCGCCCCCTGGGCAGATACGCGGGCTTGCCGAGTGGTTGGGGAGCCTTCTGCGCAGACATCCCCGCACAGACCCGATGGTACCGATAGCGCACTCGGACGTGAACCCATTCGGCGTCAACACCTTCCTGCAACTGGAAGCGGACCCGGCAAACCGCGAGCGTCAGGTACAAATGATCGCCGAGGCCGGATTCCACTGGATACGCCAGGAATTCCCGTGGGAAGACATCGAGATACACGGGCGAGGCGACTTTGTGGATAGGCGCAACGACCCGAACGGGATAAGTGCCTGGCTGAAGTACGACCACATAGTGGAACTGGCCGAAAGATACGGCCTGGAGCTGATCGTCCGGCTGAGCAACCCCCCGGCCTGGAGCCGGGCTGCCGGTGACGAGATCGGCCATCTGGCACCGCCGGACGACTTCCGTGACTTTGTGAACTTCGCCGTCGCGGTCGCATCCCGTTACAGGGGCAGGATACACCACTACCAAATCTGGAACGAGCCGAACATATACCCGGAATGGGGAAACCAAGGAGTGAACCCAGAAGCCTACACCGAGCTACTCTGCATGACATACCACGCCCTCAAGGAAATCGACCCGGATATAGTGGTGATCAGCGGGGCGCTGGCCCCAACGGTAGCGATGGACGGGCTGAACCTCAACGACTTCATCTTCCTGCAACGCATGTATGAAGCAGGCGCCGGGGACTGTTTCGACGTGCTGGCGGTCCAGGGCTACGGCCTCAATTCCGGGCCGACGGATCATCGTCTGAACCCGATGACCATCAACGTCAACCACCACCTTTACATACGCGACATCATGATCGCCAACGGCGACGCCCACAAAGCCATCTGGCTTACCGAAGCCGATTGGAATCCCGTGCCGGACGACCTGCCGGACCCGAACCGGCTGATGTACGGCCAGGTGACCGAGGAGCAACGGGCGAGATGGGTACCCATGTTCTACCAACGCGCCCAAGAGGAGTGGCCCTGGATCGGAGTGATCGCATTCTGGTACTTCAAACCCGCTTCCGATGAAGCCTCGGATCAGGCATGGTACTACTTCCGCATGGTAGAGCCGGATTTCACTCCCCTGCCGGTTTACGATTCAATGCGGGAATACACATCCGAAGAGCCGGTGATGTACCCCGGCTGGCATCAGGAAGACCATTGGGCCATAAACTACCCCCTCCCGGCTTACAACGCCGGCTGGGAACGGGTGGAAGCCGAAGGAGCGGCATTCGGCACATGCCTGCAGGCCGTAGGGGGGCGGATGCCGGTCAGATTCACATTTGATGGCGCCCGGCTGGACATAGTGATCTCGACCGGGCCTGACGAAGGGGAACTAAGCTACGAGATCGACGGCTCCCAGAGGGGGACGATCGGCCTCCGCGCACCGGAACCGGGCATCACCCGTCTGAAGCTTGCGGACTTGCCCGCCGGACGGCATCACATCACACTATACGTGCCGGATGGGGCCTGCCTGGACGGGTTCATAGTGATGCGAGAAGGCCTGATCGGCCAAACCGCGATCATCCTGGGTGGCGCGGCATCCCTCGTCGGGGCAGCCCTCGTGATGATAGCGTTAAGGCGCCGCGCGGCATTCTGATCACATTGCGCAAAACCGAATCCTGGGCTAAGGTTGTCGCCAGGGAGAGGATTATAATGGCACGTCTCGTCATTCTAGGCTCCGCTGCGGCGCTAAATGACGCCGATCACGATAACACCCACATGGTCTTCCAGGGCGACAAAGGCAACGCCATCCTGGTGGACTGTGGCTCCAACCCGGTCGTCAAACTGCAACGAGTGGGGATACACTACGAGCAGTTGACCGACCTGATCCTCACGCACTTCCACCCCGATCACGTTTACGGGATGCCGATACTACTGATGCACATGTGGCTCCTGGGTCGCGAAAAGCCGCTGCGAGTTTACGGGCTACACCACTGCCTGCACCGCACCGAAGACATGATGGCCGGATTCACCTGGGACGAATGGCCGCGCTTCTTCCCAGTGGCATTCCACCGTCTCCCCGAACGCGAGAAAATGCTGGTACTGGATTCGGAGGACTTTCGCATATTCTCATCGCCGACCAAGCACTACATCCCCACAATCGGGCTGCGGGTCGAAGTGAAATCCAGCGGCACGGTAGTCGCATACTCATGCGATACCGAGCCGATCGACGCCGTGGCGCGGCTTGCCGAAGGGGCCGACATACTCATCCACGAGGCAACCGGGAAGATGATGGGGCATTCGAGCGCCGCACAAGCGGGCGAGATCGCCACCCAGGCCGGAGTCAAAAAGCTCGTCCTGATACACTACGAAGTCTGGGGCGATGCCGATCCCACCAAACTGGTACCGGAAGCCAAAAGCACATTCGACGGCCCGGTTGAGCTGGCCGTGGATTTCAAAGAATTCGACCTCGGCGGCCTCAAACCCACAGATCAACGATCTCAAACCGATCCACATCCACCAGCCCGCGATCGGTGAGCTTGAGATGGGGGATCACCTCAAGGGCCATAAAACTCATCTCCATAAACGGGTCGCCAAGCCCGGAGCCTAAATCGGCAGCCGCCGCAAGTAACCGGTCGTGATCGCGCCGCACATCCTCTATAGGCCGATCCGACATAAGGCCGGCTATCGGCAACGGCAAGCGGGCCAACACCCTTCGCCCGTCCACGGCGACCAGACCGCCGCCCATCTGTCCAACCGCACGGGCCGCCGTCATCATACTCTCATCATCAACCCCGATCACCACCAGATTATGATGATCGTGCGCCACAGTACCGGCTATCGCCCCCCGCTTAAGCCCGATCCCCTTGATAAAGCCCTTGCCGATATTCCCACTGGCACGGTGCCGCTCGATGACCGCCATCTTAAGCAGGTCCCGCTCGACATCGGCGACCGCGTACCCGTTTTCCACCTTCGGCTCCACGATCAAATGCTCGGTGATCACCTGATCGGGCACCAACCCGATCACCCTGATCCTGGAGCCTTTCGCGGGCACGGTGAACTCGACCTTCTCCCAGCGGACGTTCATACTACTGCGCAGCCGGATCGGGCGGCGGTTCTCGATATTCACCAGCGACTTCCCATCCCGGGCCACCAACTTACCGCCACGGAAGACCAGCTCGGCGCGGATGTCGTTCAGATCGGAAAATATGACAATATCAGCACGTCTGCCCGGCGCGATAGCGCCACGGTCATACAGGCGGAAGTACTCGGCGGCATTAAGCGTCCCCATGCGGATGGCGGTTATCGGGTCCAACCCGAACCTGATCGCCTCGCGGATCATATAATCAATCGATCCCTCATCTATAAGCTCAGCCGGGTGCCTGTCATCGGTGCAAAAGCATATTCGTCTGGCATTCTGTGGCGTGACAACCGGCAGGAGATCGCGCAAATTCCGCACGGCGGAACCTTCCCGTATGAACACAGTCATTCCCAGCCGCAGCTTCTCGCGTGCCTCCTCGACCGTAGTACACTCGTGATCCGAAAGTATCCCCGTGGAAGCGTACGCATTCAACTCACGCCCGCTCAGACCGGGAGCATGTCCGTCCAGCACCCGGTTGTAGAACAGGGCCAACTTCTCCATCACCTCCGGATCGCCGTGAATAACGCCGGGATAATTCATCATCTCGGCCAGACCGGGCACCCAGGGGCTACCGAGGAGCGGCTCCAGGTCGTGAGCATCCAGATAGGCGCCGGCAGTTCCCATATCCGTTGCCGGGACGCACGAGGACGCCATCACATAAACGCTCAGGGCGCCGTACTTAGCCGCTTCCAGCATAAAGCGGATACCCTCAAGGCCCAGCACATTAGCGATCTCATGGGGATCGGCAACCACACTGGTCACCCCGTGGGCCAACACCGCGCGGGCGAACTCCGGCGGAATACACATCGAACTCTCGATGTGCACATGGGCGTCTATAAAACCCGGGCAGGCGTACCTGCCCCCCAGATCGAACTCGCGCCTGGCCTCATACCCTGTCCCCAGGGCGACCACGCGCGAGCGCTGTATGACTATATCCGTTGGATATATCTCGCCGGTGAAAACATTGACCAGCCTGACATTGCGCAACACCAGGTCGGCAGGCTCCTGTCCCAGCGCCACCCTGGCGCTTTCGGCAAGCTCGCGAGCCTTCTCAGACGAGTACTTGGTCATAATAGTCACCTCGGAGGATTTCCATCTTCCCCATCATGGCGGCCAGCTGGCCGGAACACAGATATTATAAGAATTTTAGCACCTGGCCACCCGGATGGGTAGCGCCGATGACCAATGGCCGGATGGCGGAACACGTGGGCCGCAAAGCGATCACACCGCAGAGAATCCCCCCACACGCCCACCACCTGTGGCAGAGAGTGAGCGTACATGATATGATAGTCCTCTACTGGTACGCCGTCTCACACACGGCACCTGGCAGGTGAGGATATGCCAATTCCAAATCTCCCGCTAGAAGCATGGATCATCGTCGGTGTGGCACTGGCATTCGACTACCTCAACGGGCTGCACGACTCATCTAACGTCGTCGCGACCGTGATCTCATCACGGGCGATAGGGCCTCGTCGCGCATTGATAATTGCCGCCATAGCCGAATTTTCCGGGCCGTTGATATTCGGCGTGGCCGTAGCGACCACCATAGGGCACGAAGTAGTGGTAGCCGAGGTACTCACGCCCGTGGTGATACTTTCCGCCCTCATCGGCGCCATCACATGGAACGTGATCACCTGGTTCTTCGGCATCCCATCCAGCTCATCGCACGCCCTGGTCGGCGGGCTACTGGGCGCAGTGATCGCGGCCCAGGGAACCGAAGCCGTCAAACTGAGCGGAGTGGAAAAAGTGCTGCTCTCGCTCTTCATCTCCCCGCCACTGGGAGCCCTTGCCGGATACTTACTGATGCGCCTGATCCTGTTCCTGGCACGCGGAGCCACCCCACACCTGAACATATGGCTCAAGCGCGGCCAGATTCTCACCGCCGTGACATTAGCGCTCTCACACGGAGCCAACGACGCCCAAAAAAGCATGGGCATGATCACACTGGGGCTGGTGGTCACCGGGGCGATGAGCGAGTTCCACGTGCCGACGTGGGTTGTGCTGGCCTGTGCGTCGGCCATAGCGCTTGGCACCCTGAGCGGTGGCTGGCGCCTGATCCGCACATTGGGCGGCAAATTCTACAAGATCAGGCCGATCCACGGCTTCGGCGCCCAGACCGCATCCTCGGCGGTGATCCTGGGTGCAGCTCTGCTGGGTGGCCCGGTCAGCACCACCCAGGTAGTCAGCTCAGCCATAGTCGGAGTCGGCAGTGCCGAAAGATTGAGCAAAGTTCGATGGAACGTAGCCAGTCGGATAATCACCGCATGGGTGCTCACCATCCCGTCATCGGGAATCGTGGGTGCCATAATGTATTGGCTGCTATCAAATTACACCAGTTTCGGATAATGAGAGGTTGCAGATGGGAACCGGAGTGCGTGAATTCCTACGTCGTCTTTCCGGGCGGCGCCCCAATCGCTTCATTGACCTTTTGATACAGCAGGCCACCGTGACCGTCTCCGGCCTGGAGGCGTTAGAGGCCTACATGGAAAGCCCCACCAGCGAAAACGCAAAAGTAGTGCGCCGCCACGAAAAGGACGCCGACGAAATACGCCGCATACTGATCGACGAGCTAAACCGCACATTCGTCACCCCGATAGACCGGGAAGACATATTTGCCCTCTCGCGCGCGATAGACGACGTGATAGACTACGGCAACTCGACCGTGGGCGAGATGGACACATTGGGAGTACAGCCCAACTCCTACCTCCAGCGCATGGTCTCGCTGCTACGTGAGGCAGCAGAGGAAATACGACTGGCCATCGAGCGGCTGGAGGCACACCCAAGCGTCGCGAGCGATCACGCGATAAGGGCCAAAGCGCTCGAAAACCGCATGGAGCATATATACCGCGAGGCCCTGGCGGCGCTCTTCAAAGGGCCGAAGGACCTCGAACACGTAGTGGAAATGCTCAAACTCCGCGAAATATACCGACACCTTTCCAACGCCGCAGATAGGGGCGACGAGGCGGCCAACATCATCAGCGACATACGCCTAAAATTCTACTGATTAACAGCGTCAGGTAAACCGTCTATCGGCTCCTTGCCACCTTCCGAGCTTTCGGCTGGCACATACGTCGTCGGCACAGGGGTTAGAGACGGGGGCAGGGTTGGAGTAAGCGTCGGCGTTTGAGTGGGGCTTGGAGTAGCCGTCGGAGTGGGGATGGCCGTCGGGGTATGCGTGGGAGTAGCCCTCGGTGATACCATCCCCACCCACACCCCGGCGACCAGCAACCCGATCAGCGAACAAATCACACCCAGTGCCA
>JALXEW010000064.1:0-2341 GCA_027069285.1 Ardenticatenia bacterium
TCGAAGATCAGCGGCGGGAGGGTGTGTCCGTGCGGGAGTTCGTGGTGGCCGGGCCTGGCGATGCGGCCGGTGAGGCTGAATATCTTGGTGCCGGGGCTTTTCTCGGTTCCGGCGGAGCGATACCACTCGGCGCCGTTGAGCAGTATCGGGGGGACGTTGGAGAGTGTTTCGACGTTGTTAATGACGGTCGGCTTCCCGTAAAGCCCCACCGATGCCGGGAACGGTGGCCTGATTCGCGGCTGGCCGCGTTTGCCCTCGATGGACTCCAGCAGGGCGGTCTCCTCGCCGCAGACGTAGGCCCCGGCGCCCAGGTGGACTTTTATGTCGCAGCTCCAGCCCGAATCCAGGATGTTTTGGCCCACAAAGCCCTTCGCACGCGCCTCTTCGATGCGCTCTTCGAGTTTGTGGGCCAGGGTGTGGAACTCGCCGCGACAGTAGATGAAGACGGTATCGGCCTGGATCGCGTAGGCGGCTATCAGGGCACCTTCCAGAACCTGGTGAGGGTTCTTTTCCAGGAGTTGGCGGTCTTTGAAGGTGCCCGGTTCGCTTTCGTCGGCGTTGACGATGACGTATTTGGGGAAAACGTCCTTTGGCACGAATCCCCATTTGACGCCGGTCGGGAATCCAGCCCCGCCGCGACCTCGCAGCCCGGATTCGCGCACCAGGGCTATGACCTCATCGGGCTTATAGTCGCTCAGCGCCTTCCTGAGGCCCTCATAGCCGCCGTTTTCCAGGTATACGTCTATTTCGGCGATGTTTGGAACTATCAGATCGCGTAGTAGTCTGTATTCCACGGTTATCCTGCCTTATACATCAGGGTTTTCCCGCTTGCTCAAATAGTAAATATCCCTGCTCAAGTGGTAGCCGACGCTCTGGAAAAGCTCCAGGCTCGGCTCGTTATCGGCTTCGATCAGGGCGGCGATTATCCTCATGCCCTTTTCCTCGCGCAGGACACGCTCCGCCTCGGCGATCAATGCTTTGGCGATCCCGCGCCGCCTGTATTCCGGATCGACCGCCAGGCGGTTGATCCATCCCTTGCGACCATCGTGTGTCGCCAGGACAACTCCGACCAGTTTGCCATCCAGCTCCGCGCCTAACGCAATCTGACAGCCGCTTTCCATCTGCCGTGCGAACTCGCCGGGCGCATCACGGCCTTTGAGTCGCAATGACGTCAGCCCGGAACGAACCCATATGTCGCGGATGGCATCGTAGTCATCGGTTGTTAATCTGCGTATGGCAATTTTTCGATCTGGCGACATTATTCAACAGGCCCACATGCCAAAGTCTGATCGGAATTTTCCCTTTACCAACCCCTAAGGCCCGCCGGGTAATGGCCGGGTGATCTCCACCTCTCCCAGCTCCAATGCCATCTCCGGCACAGGCTCACCGCCCGGCGCCGTCACGCTCAGACGCTCGCCACCGGGCCATCGGTACATGCCAACCAGCACCCGATATGTCCCTTCGGCGACGTTGGCCCCTATCGGCACGCGCCACTCGATTCTCATCGGCCAATGTGGCCTCCAGGTGGAGGTGGGCCAATCCGGCTGCCCGTCCAACTGGCCGGCCAGCTCACCCTCTTCTCCTATCACGTGGGCAAATAGCACGTAATCCTCATCGGTCGGTCCAAGCGCTTCCCACGTCATCGCCAGGGTAAGCTCCGAGCCGGCCTCCACTTCCGATGGCAGCTCGTAGTCATCCAGTTGCGCCCACCCGCCGACAAGGTACTTCGACAGGTCTCGGCCCAAAGGCGGCATTTCCGGTTCATCCGGCAGTAGCCCGACCCGTCGCAATATCAGGTAGTCCATGCCGAGCGGGTTTCCGTCCGCGTCGGTCACCGGCAGGTTACGGAGCGGCTCGCGGGTATACAGGCCCATGACCAATGTGATCAGGTTCGGCCTCTCCACCTGAATATCCGTCGCCCTCCAGTACTGCCTGCGAAGTGCCAACCAATACTCCTCCACGTAGACCACACCGGGCTTCCAGTCGGATGTGCCAATCCACGGGTACGATATATCCCCCAGTGGGACATCCCGTTGCGCGATCACGATGTTCGAACGGTCGTGCATGTGGACGTAGAGTATGTAATCCTCGTCCACGTCGGTTAGCGCCTCCCAGTAGCAGCGCATTACTATCTGCTCGCCGGGTGTGTATGCCGGTCGGAGGCCCTCACAGCCCCGCAGGAGTATCTCGCCATTGAATACGGTTCCGGCGCCTGGCAATCCCAGTGGCACCGCATCGGCAGATACGGTAACCGGGCGCGGCAGGTAGGCCTCGAAAGCACCGCAGACCAGTATGAATGCCAACGCGAACCCCGCTGCCGGTAAAGCCCGCCGTATGAGGG
>JALXEW010000064.1:2351-7848 GCA_027069285.1 Ardenticatenia bacterium
CCCCATCCCCAATTGTGACGGTGCCGCATCCGGCAGCGACCGATAGCAGCGGCACAACCGGTATCCGCACCCTGGCCAGCACGTGGAGCGCCACCGTCGCCAGCATGAAGAGGGCGGTGGCCAATATCAATAGCAGATGCCTGGGATCGCGCCGGTTCATCAGTGCCATGCCGACCAGGGCCAGGAAGGCCAGCTCGCTCATGCCGAAAGGTGATAGCGCCCTCAGTATACGCGATGCCTGAGTGCCGCTCTCGTAGAAGTTGACGTTATTGGCGTACTCCACATCGCTCCAGAACAGGCCGATCTTATGCAGTTCCAGCTCGATCATGCGGAGCGGGTTGGCCAGGAAGTCGCTATAGACCGCAAAACGCGGGTCCTGGCCCGAAAGCCTCCACAGGTAGTACGCCTGGGTGCTATATTGCAGCCCGGAGGCATCCCTGTTATTGCCGCGATATAGTACGGAGCCGGGGTCGGAGTACAGGGGCGCATCCGGCTCAAGGCCGCTGATGGCGGCATTGAGCCTGGCGATGGCAAACATCATCCCCCAGGCGGCTACCGCCACGATCACTCCCGCCATGATGACCCTGACCCACTTTTTAGCATCTCCCCTCGCCAGGGCAATCGCCACAGGCAAGGCCGGGGCCATCGCCAACACAGTCGATCTCGTGGCACCGCCATAGCCAAGCGCCAATCCGGCCAGCCCCGTCCATAATGCCTGCCGCAACATATCCCGGTTGCGCAGGGCTTTCATCGCGGCAAACAGGAACGCTACCACCGTCAGGGTGGCGGCAGGCGCCGTGACAACGGTCTGCTCATGGAATATCAGCGGCGGGTAGAGCGCCATCATCGCCCCGGTTACTATGCCGGCACGCTCGTCATCGGTCGCCAGGTAGGCCGTATAGGCCGTCAGGACACACATCAGTGCCCCGGCAAGTGATAGGCCAAAGCGGGCCACGAACCTGCTGGTGCCGAGCAGCAACTGCCACAGGTAGAAGTACAGTACCGCCCCCGGCAGCCAGTGATTGCCCATCGGGTTGAGGCCGGTGCGGAGCAACTCGGTAGCCGATGCGTAATAATCGTCGCTTCCCATGTAAAGTGCCCAGAAGTACCGGTCTCCGCCCAGACGCTCCACCACAACCAGCACCCGCAGGATCAGGGCAACGGCGAATATGAATATCAGGCCGATACCCAGTATGCGACCGGCGCCCGTCCCGGCCCCGGCAGACCGGTCACTCTTCGTCCCTGTCCCTGCCATCCATTTCAGCCTGGGACGAATCTGTGGCTGCCCTCGCCCTGAGTTCATCGATCAGGGCACGGGCAAGCTCTTTGTTAAGGTTCTCGTGATACTCGAAGTTGACCTGCATCACCGGCGCCCGGTCACACGCAGCCAGACACATCACGCGCTCCAGCGTGAAAAGCCCGTCCTCGGTGGTGCCGGAATCGCCTTCGATGCCCAGGTACTCTCGCAGGCTTTGGTAGAATTCCTCGGCGCCGCGCAAGGCGCAAGGCAGGTCGGTGCAGACCTGGAGCAGGTATTTGCCCTTCGGCTTCTCGTAGAACATGGTGTAGAAGCCGGTCAGGGCGTATACCTGGGTCGGATCGATTCCGCATATATCGGCCACCTCACGCACAGCCTCAGCCGTGATGTAGCCGTATTCCTCCTGAGCCAGATATAGCAACGGCATCACTGCCGAACGCTTTTCGGGGTACTTCGCCAGTATCGCGTCAATCCGATCCTTGTACTTTTCGATGAGCACGGTCGCCTACCCCTTTTTGGCACGCTCCTAGCGGTCAACGTCACCCAGAACGATGTCAATGCTGCCCAAAACCGCTACCAGGTCCGGGATTATCATCCCCTTGACGATGTGCGGCAGTGCGCTGATATGCATATAAGTGGGCTGGCGGAAGTGCACGCGGTACGGATGTGGGCCGCCGTCGCTTGCCAGGTAGCAGCCCATCATCCCACGTGCGGCCTCGATCATGACGAACACTTCGCCTTTGGGTGGCCTGATGCCCTCCGTCCAGTACTTGAAGTGGTGGATGAGGGATTCCATGCTATGGCCGATCTCGGATTTGGGAGGCGGCACCCATTTGCGATCATCAGACATGACAGGGCCATCCGGCATATTATCAATTGCCTGCTTGATGATACGGGCGCTTTGCTCCATTTCACGGAAGCGGCACCAATACCGGTCGTATACGTCTCCGTTTTCGCCGATCGGGATGTCAAACTCGTATTGCTCGTAGCCGCAATATGGCATGGCCTTGCGCACGTCCCAGTTGACGCCGGAAGCACGCAGGCACGGGCCGGTCATGCCCAGCGCGATGGCCTCATCGGCACTGACCACGCCGACTCCGTGTGTACGCTCTTCCCAGATCGGGTTGCGGCGTAGAAGTCGCTCGTAATCATCGAGTTTGTGCCGGAAAATATCCAGAAACTCCCGGACGGCGGGGAAGAATTCCTCCGGCACATCCCGCCAGACGCCCCCAGGACGGATGTAGGTGCCCATCATCCGCTGCCCGGCCACCATTTCGTAAAGCTCCAGGATGCGTTCGCGCTCGCGGAAGCAGTAGAGCATCATGCTCATGGCGCCCATATCCAGGCCGAAGATGCCGATCCAGACCAGGTGGCTGGCGATGCGCATCAGCTCGGCGAATATGACGCGCAGGGCCTGGGCACGCGGCGGGACTTCGATGCCGATGAGTTTTTCGATCGCCAGTACGTAGGCGAGGTTATTGGCAGGCGGGTTAAGGTAGTCCATCCGGTCGGTAAGGGGGATCGCACGGACGTAGGTTTTGGATTCCATCGTCTTTTCGATGCCGGTATGCAGGTAGCCTATATCCGGCACGCAGTTGACGACGTTCTCGCCGTCAAGTTCCAGCAGCAGGTGCAGGACGCCGTGCGTGGTTGGGTGCTGCGGCCCCATGTGGAGCAGCATTGTCTCGCCTTTGAAGGCCCGGTCGGAGATCACTCCCCGCAGGTCCTCAAGCGATCCCCACCAGAAGTGTTCGCTTTCGACCTTGACTTCGCTGAGTTCGACTTCCATGTAATCGCCTCACCTGTCAATCCGAGTCCGATTCAGGTGGCCTCACCACGTAAGGTTTGCCGGCGTCTATCCGGCGCCAGTTGAACGAAAATTGCGTCGGCTCATCGCCCAGGGGGTAGTCCTTGCGGAGCGGATGGCCCTCCCAATTGGGCGGCATGAGCAGGCGGCGCAGGTCGGGATGGCCCTCGAAGCGCACGCCGAACATGTCGTATATCTCACGCTCCGGCCAGTTGGCAGCCGGCCAGAGGTCGGTCAGCGTCGGGACGGGTGTGTTTTCGTCGGTATACGTTTTGATCCGCACCACGCGATTGAAGTCCAACGAGTACAGGTGGTAGCAGACTGCGAATCTCGGGTTCTGGGGGTAATAGTCCACTCCTGTGATGTCGGCCAACATCTTAAAGCGCAATCCGTCGGCGTCACGCAGAAATTTGCATATCTCCGGCACGGATTCGCGTTTCACGACGAGGGTCAGCTCGCCGAATTCCTCGATCACGTCCTCCACAGCGTCCGGGAACTCGGCTTTGAGTGCCTCTACAACATCAACTGGCTCGGCCATCTGGCAACCTTTCCTAAGCCCAATCGTCGAGCTTCTGCTTCATCACTTTCTTGCGCAGGTAGAGCACGGCCTCGATAAGCTGCTCAGGCCGTGGAGGGCATCCGGCGACGTACACATCAACCGGTACGATCTCATCCACTCCGGGCACTACGGCGTAGTTGTTGAAGACTCCGCCGCACGAGGCACAATCGCCCATGGCGATCACCCATTTCGGCTCCGGCATCTGATCGTAGAGCCTGCGGAGCACCGGGGCCATTTTACGGGTCAGGCGCCCGGCCACGATCATCAGGTCGCTTTGGCGGGGGCTGGCCCGCATCAGCTCCATGCCGAACCGGGACATGTCGTAGTGTGACGCCTGGGCACTCATCATCTCGATGGCACAGCAGGCCAGGCCGAACATCATCGGCCACATGGCCCGCGTTCTCGCCCAGTTGATCACGGTTTCGAGCGTGGTGGTGATCACGCCCATGTTAGCCAGGTGATGGGTCAGGATCGTGGTGTGGGCCTTTTTACCGTCGCTGCCGTTGCCGTTATCGCCTACTCCCATTCCAGCGCCCCCTTTCTCCAGACGTATGCGTAGCCGATCAGCAGGAACGCCAGGAAAATCCCCATTTCGATAAGTGCGAACAGCCCCAACTTCCTGAAGACCACCGCCCAGGGCAGGAAGAAGATAAGCTCCACATCGAACAGGATAAACAAGACTGCGGTGAGGTAGAACCTGACGAAAAAGCGGCGCATCCCCGACCCGATGGGATCCATACCGCTTTCGTACGGTTCCAATTTACGACGCTCAGGATGGTAGGGGCCGAAGAGGCGGGACATGAACAAAACCACCACCACCAGCGCCAGGGAGATGGTGAACATCACGGCGATAGGCAGATATTCAGGGGGCAATCGTCACCTCCGGTCGCTGCGTGATTGTTCAAAGTGGCACAAAGCAAGTAGAGGTTAGCACAAGGATATGGCTCTGTCAAACCTTAGTAAGTCTAACTCCTCAAAAGAATCCGGTCAAGCCCTTTACTTTTCCCGCCTGTTATGCTATCGTGACCCTCGGAGGCATGTGATGATCGGCCCGCTTGAGGACCACGAGGCGAATCCGATCCTGACCCCAGGATCGGGATTCGAGGCCAAGGCGGTTTACAACCCCGCCGTGATAGTGGCAGGCGGCGTCTTTCACATGTTATACCGGGCCGAAAGCGGCGATGGCTGCACCGGTCGGATAGGGCTGGCACACAGCAATGATGGAGTTAACTTCACCCGCCACCCCAGGCCGGTGATCGAGCCGGAATACGATTTCGAGGCCGTAGGCTGCGAGGACCCACGTATCACCCGCGAGGGCAATACCTTCTACCTGACCTACGTCGGACGCGACCGGAATGGGGTATTCCACGTCTGCCTTGCAACCTCAAGTGATCTGGTGTGTTGGGAAAAACAAGGGGTGCTCCTCAGCCCGAAATACAAATGGAACCGCCGCCAGATCAAGGCCGGCGCGGTGGCACACGGCAGGGTAAACGGCAGTTACGTGATGTACTTCCTGGGCGAAACCCGCAGGTGGGAAACCGCCATCGGGATCGCGTTTTCGGACGATATGAGGAATTGGGAAGAGCCGCTGGATAAGCCGGTTATGACCCCAAGAGCCGGGCATTTCGACGATAAAGGGGTCGAACCGGGCAGTAACCCGATCCCACTCGAAGGTGGCGGCCTGCTGATGATCTACGCCGGATGGTCGGACGATAACATCTGTAAGGCCGGGGCCGTGATATTCTCAGATGACGATCCGACCGAGGTGCTTTGGCGCTCCGAGAGGCCGATTTTGGCGGTGAACTGGGGAATGCGGCTCGGCTGCGCAAACCACGTTATGCCCGAATCCCTGGTCTGGCACGGGGATAGGTGG
>JALXEW010000065.1 GCA_027069285.1 Ardenticatenia bacterium
GCGGCCATGGCTGCCCGGGTGCGGCGCTCGCCGCCGATTTTATCGGATTGCAGCGCGGTCAGGTCGGGCATTGCCTCGGCGAGACGTTCCATTTCATCGGAGTTTTCCAGATCGGGCAGCCGGGTTCGGCTCCGATCCTGCTCCTGTGCGTGCTGTCTGACGTTCCACATAGCTTACCCTCCAGGTAATGTCGGGAAGAGATCCCGAATAAGCTTTCGCGCCCGGCTTACATCGTGATCGCCCATGCGCACGGGTAGCCCCGGTCTATAGTTCCTCTTCCTCATCCGGTAGCCGACCGGCCAATATTTCGGATAGCTTATCGGCTTCCTGTTCGTACTCGTCGCCCGGTGGCCCCAGCGTCATCTCGTCGCCGGATGGGGCTTCCGATTGCTGCATCACGTGTACAAGCTCGTGGGCCAGGAGTTTTCGCCCGGATTCGGAATCTGGCCGGTATGCGCCACGCCCGAAGAATATATCGTTGCCCACGGTGAAGGCGACCGCGTTCAACTGTTCTGCCAGTGTGTGGGATTCCTCGTCATTGTGAATCCGCACGTTGCTGAAGTCGGCGCCAAAGCGCTTTTCCATAGTCCTGCGCACCTTAAGGTCGAGCGGTGAGCCTTTTCCTCGCAGGTTCTGTATCTCATCGGCCAGGTCAGGCGGGAGCGGCCCTCCGGGTTCCAGGCGTCTGGCCGCGATCAGGCGTCGGACGGCGGCGTTACCGATCCGGCGCTGGAGTGCCAGGATGGCATCGGTTCCGACCGGTATTTCGCCCGTCCCGGAGCCGGCCATATCTTCATGTTCTACGGCGTGCCCACGGGATGGTAACCGATCGTCGGCGATATGTTCCGGCCCCAGGCGCGAGATTTCAGACATCATGGCCTCTCGTGACTATCCATCAATCGGCCCATTTTCTGATGTTCCCTGCGTACCGCGTGCAGGACATGGCGCATTTCTATCATACCACCGTCTGCAGCGGCCAGGAAGGCGGATGCGAGCACCGCATTGCGTATATTCCCGCCGGTCATGCGGAAGTTCTCTGCCAGCCACTCAAAATCGATGTCGTCGCCCAGCGGGGCTTCCGGTGGGAACGTGATTTCCCATATCCTCCGCCTGTCTTCGGCTTCGGGGAACGGGAAGTCGACCAGGAAGTCCATTCTGCGGGTGAAGGCCTCGTCCAGGTTCTGGCGGAGGTTGGTTGCCAGTATGGTGATCCCCTCGTAATCCTCCATGCGCTGGAGCAGGTAGGCTATCTCGATGTTGGCGTAGCGATCGTGTGCGTCTTTGACCTCGGAGCGTTTGCCAAAGAGGGCATCGGCCTCGTCGAAGAACAGGATCGCATTGCTTGCCGCCGCCTCGGTGAAGATGGCATCCAGGTTCTTTTCCGTCTCGCCGACGTATTTGCTGACCACGGTTGAGAGGTCGATCTTATATAGCTCCAGGCCCAGTTCGTGAGCGATGATCTCGGCGGCCATGGTTTTGCCGGTGCCGGAAGGGCCGGCGAAAAGTGCCATCAGCCCGCGCCCCGCCGCGACTTTGCGCCCAAAGCCCCATTTATCGTGTACCATGTGGCGGTACCGTATCCGGTCGCACATCTCGCGCAGCTGCTCGATGCGATCCTGGGGCAGCACGATGTCGTCCCATCCGAAACGGGGTTCGATCTTGCGGGCCAGGGCAGGAAGCCTGGTGCCGGATTGTTCGCGGCTGCCGGCATAGAAATCGGCCATAGTCGGCACCCGGTCACCCCGACGTGATGCTCGTTTCCTTGCGGATTCGATTGCGCCGATGATCTGGCCCCTTGTCAGGCGGAATTTGTTCGCCAACTCGACCGGATCGAGTGATTGGCGCTCCTCGTCGCTCAGATTATGTTCCCAATGTCGGAGCCTTGCGGTGAAGTCGGGCGGCTTGAATTCCACTGCCCAGAAGTTCCCGGAATCCCCGCCGTTGGGTGACCAGGGTTTAGAGCCGATCAGGAATATCGGGCGTGGGTATGCTGTCAATGCGGCCCATAGTCCTGGTGGTGGCCCGGAATTTCCGATTGCGGTATCCCATCCGGTCAGCGCCAGGGCCGATTTGCTCAGGTGGGCCTCTCGCAGCGCAAGTGGCGTCAATGCCATCCAATCGGCGCCTGTGGCGAGCATCGGTTCCAGGTCCAGTGCCATGAGCGGCAACCCGATCTCGTCACAAAGCGCGGCGGCCATTTCCCTGCGACCGACCCCTCGCGGCCCGTGGAAGTAGAAGATCGTCGGGGCGGACATCGCATCCCGCAGCCCGGAGACGATCTGTGAG
>JALXEW010000066.1 GCA_027069285.1 Ardenticatenia bacterium
CCTGGGGGACGGCTCTCTGTCCCGCCGTTTGAGCGCGTACTTTCCGGTTCGCAGCCGTTGACGGTATACGATTTGGCAGGTGCATAGTATCAATTTTCGAGGCCGATGTCAAACTGACGGGCGATCTCCGGGTGCAAGTCCCACCCCACGTCGGATATTCTCGAATCTGACAAAATCGGGCGTATAAGGTAGCATCCGGTCAAGATGTCTACCGTGCCGATCCCATACCGTAATTTGATAATAACCGGCCTCAGCGGCGCGGGGAGGAAGTCGGCGGGGAGGGGCATATCCGAACGACTGGGCGTCCCCTGGCTGGAGCTGGAAGCCGAGATCGAGCGCCGGGAGAAGATGCCCCCCGATGAGATACGCCAGCTATTTGGCGAATCGCGCCTGGAGGCGATCCAGGCGGAGATGTGCCGGGAATTGGCCCTGCACCGCAGCACCGTGCTGGTGATCGGCGGCACGGCCATGCTTCACGAGGAAAGCCGTCGTCGCCTGGCCGCAACCGGCCCGGTCCTCTGCCTGACGTGCGCCCTGGACGAGATACTGCGCCGCCAACATGTGGCAAAGGGCCTTGATTTTCTAGACCCGCTGGAGCATACTCAAGTGGTCGCCAGGCTCAGGCGGGAAATGCGGGTGCTTGAGCTTGGGTTCCAAACGCTGGATACCACCTACCTCTCGGTGGACCAGCTGGTGGATAGGGCAATTGCGTTCTGGCGTGAGAATGCAGACCGATAGGGAGTGAACTATGAACGCTCACGATTTTGTGGAAGAGCATCGCCGGGAATTCCTCGATCAGCTCCTCGAGCTGCTCCGCATACCCAGTGTCAGCACTAAAGAGGAGCATAGGGAGGATGTGGCCCGCGCCGCGCAATGGGTGGCCGATCACCTGCGTGAGATCGGCCTGGAAAACGTGCGTCTGTTCGAGAAGCCGGGCGCGCATCCCATAGTCTACGGCGAGTGGCTGAAAGCCGGCGATGATAAGCCGACGGTGTTGATCTACGGCCACTACGACGTCCAGCCGCCCGACCCGCTGGACGAGTGGGAAACGCCACCGTTCGAGCCGGACGTGCGCGATGATAAGATATTCGCAAGGGGCGCCTCGGATGATAAGGGGCAGATGTTCGCCAATATCAAGGCGGTACAGGCAATGCTGGAATCCGAAGGCGGCCCGCCCGCCAACATCAAGATGATCCTGGAAGGCGAGGAGGAAACGTCGTCGGAGTACATCGAGGAGTTCGTCAGCGATGAGAAGAACCATCCACTCCTGGCCGCCGACGCGATCCTGGTTTCCGATGGCAGCATACCGGCAACCGATAAGCCGGCGCTTTGCTACGGACTGCGCGGGATCGTGTATATGGAGCTGGAGGTCTTCGGCCCGGAACATGATCTGCATTCGGGCGGCTACGGCGGCATAGTCCATAACCCCGCCCAGGCGCTTTGTGAGATAATCGCGGCCCTGCACGACGATAAAGGACGGGTGACCGTGCCGGGCTTCTACGATAAAGTCAGGCCGATCACCGATAGGGAACGTGAGATATTGGCCGAAAGCGGCCTGGATGAGGATGAGTGGCGCAGGCGCACCGGCGCACCGCAGCCCTGGGGGGAAGAGGGCTATAGCCTGATCGAGCGCGTCACCGCAAGGCCGACCCTGGAAGTCAACGGCCTGGTCAGCGGCTTTATCGAGGAAGGCGCCAAGACTGTGCTCCCGGCAAAGGCGCTGGCGAAGATAAGCTGCCGCCTGGTGCCCGATCAGGACCCCCATGAGATAGCAGAGCTGGTGGAAAGGTACGTCAACGAGCTAACCCCACCCACCGTCCGAACTCAGATGCGCGTGTTGCATTACGGCTATCCGGCCATCGTCGATCTGGAATCCCAGGCGGCAAAGGCAGCCGCGAAAGCTTACGAGCTGGGGTTCGGAAAGCCGCCGATCTTCATCCGCGAGGGCGGGTCGATCCCGATCGTGGCCACTTTCCAGCGCGAGCTGAAGGCGCCGGTTCTGCTGATGGGCTACGGGCTGCCGGATGATCGTCTCCACGCGCCTAACGAGAAGTTCGACATCGAGAATTTCTACAAGGGTATACACACCACCATCTACTTCTTCGAGACGTTCGCCGGATGATGGCAGCAGGCTGAAGGCATGACACGGGGGCGTCCCATCGGGCGCCCCCGTAAACCCACCGGATGTTGAGTTATCCTTCCGGCCCGAAAAGCCCACAAATGGCTTATTCAGACAAACCCGCATGAGTTGACACACGGAGCGCTATAAGGCTCTTGATCGGCCCATCAGATGACGCATGTGAGATTGCCAGGAGAGGATGAGAGGGTTTACCGGCCCGGACTACCGGTCTGGATGCAGGCCCTGATGCTCGGATTGGGGGCGATGGTCGTCCTGATCGTGGCCCTGATCGCGGTGTTGATCATCGTCAAGCTGGGGGCCGAGCCGCCAGGTAACGCCATCTGGCTGGGCGTTACGTGGGCCAGGGATGAGCATACCGATGCCGAGATCCGGCTTTTGGCCGAAAGGCTACGCGAGAATGAGATCGGCTACGCTTACGTCTACACCACGTGGTTGCATGAGGACGGCACGTTCAACCCCACTTATGACCACGCGACCGAGTTCCTGAACACGATCCGCAGCGCCTATCCAGAGCTACGGGTGCTCAGCTGGATAGGGGTACCCACGGTGCTGCCGGATTACCGCCTGGATGATGAGAGCGTGTGGGTTACGGTTGGGACTTTCTGCCGGTTGGCGGTCGAGGAGTTGGGATTCGACGGGGTACATCTGAATGTGGAGCCTGTGCGCGATGGTAATCCCGACCTGCCGTCGCTGCTGAGCGAGATTCGCGCCCAGATCGGCGATGATGCGATCATCTCGCTGGCCACGCCGCCGGATTGGAATCCGGGTGATCCGAACGTCCCCTCCGGCCCGCACGCAGAGGTCGGCTCGATCTGGAGCACCGATTATAAGCAGGAAATCGCGGCCCTGGTGGATCAGATGGTGGTGATGGCATATAACAGCGGGCTGGACTCGCCGAATGATTATACGCTCTGGATGTCTTATCAGGTAGTCCAATTCGGTCAGGCGCTCTACCCCCTTGGGGCCGGGGCGGAGTTAATCATCGGCGTGCCCACTTATCAGGAGGAACCCGGCCACGACCCGGATGCGGAATCGCTCCAGGCGGGGCTAGAGGGGGTGCTGATGGGTATGAGGTTGGCCGGCGATGCTGCAGATGTGATCGCGGGCGTGGGCATATACGCATACTGGGATACGACCGAGGAGGAATGGCAAACTTATCGTCGGCTCTGGCTCGGTATCGAATAGTCGCCCTTGTCGTTATCCTGTTGGCAGCGGCCTTTATAAGGGTGCATAGGCTGGATGCGCAAAGCCTCTGGGCCGATGAGGGAAATAGCGCCAGGATCACCGAGCGTTCCAGCAGGCTTATAGTGGAGGCGGCTGCGGGCGATATACACCCGCCTTTCTACTATCTGGCACTGAGCGCCTGGAGTTTAGCCGCCGGGCGTTCGGAATTTTCGCTGCGATTCTTATCGGCAGCCGCCGGGATCGTGACGGTGGCGCTGAGTTATGGGATCGCCAGACGGCTGCTGGACGAGGTGGCAGCGCTGACGGCGGCTTTGCTGGTGGCGCTAAGCCCGTTCCAGGCTTATTACTCACAGGAGGCGCGGATGTACGCGCTCCTGGGGACTCTGGCCGGCGGGTCGATATATGCGTTCGTGATCTGGCTCAGGAGTCCTACGCGAAGTCACGGCATGGCGCTGATGGCGATCAACGGCCTGGGGCTTTACACGCACTACGCCTACCCGGTGATGATGGCGATCGAGGGGGCGGTGCTGCTGCTCCGGCTCGTAGCCATCCCCAAACGCACACAGGCCCTTAAGCTGCTGGCCGGTTGGATCGCGATCAACGTGACGTCGCTCGCCTTCTATGTGCCCTGGATGCCCACGGCGTGGCGACAGACCACCACCTGGCCCAAAACCGGGTTGCCGTATGAGCTGCCGGACGCTTTGTTCAGGGTCTGGAGCTGGCTGTTGGGCTGGAAGCTCACAGGCGAGGCGCCGTGGGTACCGGTCGTGAGCGCTGCGCTATTGGCTGCGGCCCTGCTGCCACTATCCAGGCCGGGTATGCGACGTGTGTGGGCCGTCGCCACGGCGCCGATATGGGGCCTGGCACCGGTGGCGGCTATCTTCGCGTTGAATCTCTATCGCGAGTCTTTCCTCAAGTTCCTGATCGTGGCGCAACCAGCATTCGCGATCTGGGCCGGCGCCGGGATCGGGAGGATCGCGCGATTCAGGCCAAAGGCGCTATCGGGCATGATCACATTGGCGGCGTTGGGGGCGCTTATCTGGGGGGATGTGGTCTGCCTGGGCGCGATGTACGGCGATCCGGCCTACTTCCGGGCCGATTACAGGGGCATCGCACGCATGATCGAGGCGGACGCCCGCCCAGGAGACGCGGTGATCACGGACGCGGCCAATCAGTGGGAGGTGTTCACGTATTACCACCAAGAGGGAGCACCGGTGTACCCACTCCCACGCTATAGGCCGATCAACGAGGAAGCCACCCGCGCCGAGTTGGCGGATATATTGCAAAGACACGACCGGGTATACACTCTATACTGGGGCGAGCTGGAAGCCGATCCAAACCGCGTGATCGAGCGCTATCTGCTCACGAATGCGTTCGAGGTAAGCTCCACCTGGCACGGCGACGTCCGACTGGTGACCTATGTCTCCCCGGCACCTGCCCCGTCTGCACCCGATGTGGAATCCGGGGCGTTGTTCGGCGATTCGATCCGGTTGATCGGCTACTGGATCAATGCCAGGCAGGTAGCCCCCGGCGGGTATCTGGCGGTGACGCTCTTCTGGGAAGCGATGGGGCCTTTGGACACTCGATATAAGGTATTTCTGCACTTGCTGGGGCCAAATGGCCAGCTGGCCGCACAAAGGGACTCAGAGCCGGTGGGCGGCATGGCGCCGACTTCGACCTGGACTCCAGGGGAGGTGGTGGCCGATAACCACGGCCTGATAATCCCCAACGACGCAAGTCCGGGGCGATATACGCTTGTGCTGGGCATGTATCCGATCTACGATCCGTCCGCGAGGTTGCAGGTGACCGCCGATGGGGAACCGACCGGGGATACTCTACCATTGGCGGAGATCACGGTGGCACCGGCAAGGTGAAAACGGAGTGGGATTCGGTGACACTTGATGGCGTTTTGATCACGTTCGAGGGTCTGGATGGCTGCGGTAAGACGACTCAGTTGCGGATGTTGGAATCCAGGCTGAGGGAAGCCGGATACAAGGTGATCACGACACGGGAACCAGGGGGGACTCCCATCGGGGAACGCATCCGCGACCTGCTGCACGATATGCGCTACCGAGAGATGACCGGACGCACCGAGGTGTTGCTTTTTTCAGCCTCCAGGGCACAGCTGGTGGAGCAGATCATCAGGCCACGTCTGGCCGAGGGATATGTGGTGATGATGGATAGGTTCTACGATAGCACCCTGGCGTATCAGGGTTATGGACGCGGGTTGGAGCTGGAAGGGTTGGAGTTGATCACGCGATTCGCCACCGGTGGCCTGACGCCGGATCTGACGTTTTACCTGGACATCGAGCCGGAGGAGGGTTTGAGGCGGCGCCGTATCGCGGCGGCTAACGGTGGGGAATGGACACGATTGGACGCCCAGGAGATGGATTTTTACAGGCGGGTGCGGGCCGGGTACCACGCTCTGGCAAGGCGCGACCCCGAACGCTGGGCGGTTCTGGATGGGACGATGGATGCCCAGGAGCTATCGGACGCCGTACTGGAGATCGCGTTGAGGGTTTGTGCAAGGTTGAAGTAGTTTCCCCTCACTCAACGTCTCCCTGCTCAGAAGGCTCGGCCAGGTCTGGCATGGATTTTTCGATGGATTCGGGACTTTCACCGGCTTCCAGACGGCTGACAACTTCGTCGAATTCGTCGCCCAGGTCTTCGCCAAGCTCCCGGCTCATTTCGCGCATCAGACGCCCTAGCGTGCGAGGATCGGCATCATCCAGATCCGCACCGGCGGCCATGTCCTCAAGGGCACTCAGCCGCGCCTCTTCCGAGCGAACTATCGCAACGCGGGAGATCAGGCGCACCAGGTTGGCACTGCCACAGTAGGTACAGGTGGGGGTCGCTTCGTCGTACTCGGCATAGGTGCGATAGCTCAGCGTGACTTTGCGTCCACAGTCCTTGCAGCGGTATTCGTAAATCGGCATAGTCCCACCTCCGGGTTATCTCGTCCTAAGCCGAAATACTTTGCCTTCCCGTATCCCAATATATATCCAGCCTTCCGGGCTGATCGCCAGATCAATCGGATGCCAGGGGTAAAACCCGGCGTTGTTGATGTCCAGTTCCCAGGTGGAAAGGCCGGGCTGGTACGGTAACAGCCGCTCGATCTGACCGGTCGGCATTCCATCATCGCCAAAGCGGATCAGGAGTAATTCGTGGCCAACCGCAGGCACACGGTTCCACGATCCGGCCAGCAGAAGCAGGAGATGACCTCGCATCTCCGGAAAGGCATCGCCACGGTAAAAGACCATGCCGGCGGGCCATGATCCGGCCTCGAATGTCATGGCAGGGGGAATGGTCTCGGCACAGGAAGTTTCATCTCCGCCGTTTTCCACATCCGGTACCCGATCGCCGTAGCAAAGCGGCCAGCCGTGGTCTCCGCCTTCGACTACCAGGTTAAGCTCGGCAGGCGGCATCGACGGGCCAGACCCATCCCGTCCTATGTCACCTGCCCACATCTCGCCAGTTTCCGGATGCCAGGTGAAGTCGAATGCCAGGTAGAAGCCGCCGGCGTAAACTCTGCCATCGGTTCCATCCGGCGCGAAGCTCATGATCACGCCACGGCCATCATCATCGGCGCATGTTGGGCAACCGGCGCCAACCGAGACGTATAGGCGCCCATCAGGGCCAAAAGCCAGGCTCGCCGGCCAATATCCACCGTTATCCGGCAGGCCGTCCACCAGTACTTCACGATGGTCGGCCACTCCATCGCCATCTGTATCACGCAGGACGGTGATCCGGTCGCCCTCGGTGACGTACCATGCCCCCCGGTAATATGTCAACCCCGTTGGGTGCTCAAGCTCATCTGCGAATACGCCGCCGTCATCAAGGAGTCCGTCGCCATCGGCATCGGTTCTTTCCAGGACGGTGATGGCGCCCAGGGCCGGACGGGCTATGTAAAGCCGTCCGTCAGGGCCAAAGGCTATGGACGCCAGACGTGGCAACCCGGAGCCTTCCATCTCATCGGCAACCAGGTCCATGCACGCCCAGGGAGGCGCCCATATGTGACGCCACATGTCAAAGTCGAGGCATGGCTCCGGCGTGGGCGTGGGGGAAAAGCTCGCGTCGGCAGCCGGGGCCGCCAGCGAGATGATGAACGACGCCGATACGGAACAAATCAAAAGCCACCCGATCGCGCTCTTCTCTTTTTTCATCCGTGCTCCTGCGGACGGTAAAGGCTGAGGTCTCTATCGGGTGGCTATTATAGCACTATGGGTAAAGGTACCCGCCTCCGGAGTATGGGTCTTCTTCGAAATCCGGGTTTTCGGTTGGCGGGATCTCGGTATAAGGGTAATCCGTATAGTCGTCGGTGGGGGTGGCGAATTCGGGCAACTCGGTCGGTGTCCAGATCGGCGATATTTCCAGGAAAAGCGGCTCCTCGGTAGGGGTGGGGATGCCCTGATCGG
>JALXEW010000067.1:0-2913 GCA_027069285.1 Ardenticatenia bacterium
GGTCGATCTGGTGCAAAATCGCAAGCTCATCCAGTTGCATCGCCAATGCCTCATCTGTGCGCCGGTAGAGCCTGGCGTTTTCCAATGCAACCGCAACTGTGGCACATAAGGTGCTCAGGACACGGCGATCGGCATCATCGAATTCACGACGGGAGCCGCGACTATCCACCAACAGCACACCCAAAAGGCTCTCCCCGGCCCGCATTGGGGCAGCCACGAAGGAATCAATGCCAAGCGCGTCCACCAGCCACTTGACGCCGGCCCCCAAACGCCCGACATCGCCTTTCCATACAACGGCCTGGCCATCCAGCCAGGCATCCGTCATCCAGGACTCGCCGGGTATCAGCGGTATGAGGGAGGTCTCAAGCGCAACCCGCAATTCAGGAGATTCCGGCGGGTGGCTCACCTTCCTGAAGACAAGCACATCCCGCTCCTCATCGCGCAGGAAGAGGAAAGCCCTCTCATATCCCAGTCGCCCGGTCACAGATTCGATGAGCATGTCCAATATAGCGTCCTCGTCCAGGGTTGAGCTGAGGCTCAGGCTGATCTCGTGTAATCCCTCAAGCTCATCCAGGCGTCGCCTCAATTCCTGCGTCGTCACCAGGAGTTCATCCGCAGTGCGCCTCAGGTCTTCGTACCGGGCGATGTGATCTTCTTGTTGCAAAGCCGCCTGACGCATAGCCCTGGATAGCGCCGCCCTCGATAGGCGCCACGCCCTGATCAGGAAACCGGCTACAAGCGGCAATGGCGCCAGCCCCACCGCCAGCAATGCCAACTCCCCTCCCGAAGCGGCCAATGCCAGCAGGATGCCGCTCAAAATACCGCCGACCAGCAGCCAGTAAAGCTCCTTTTTGGGCGGGTTTTCCCAGAATATCTCCCACTGGAAGTAGGCATCTCCCTTGAGAGGGGATAGTTGCTCAATGGCGGTGGCTTTGGGCAGGCCGTGGATGCTCTCCGGCAGCGATTCGAGCAGGGCCTTCCAAACCATGCCGCCGATTTCCAGGTACTCCTCGCGGAGCTCTTCCGGCAAGCCGGCGATCTCCCTATCAGGAAACCATTGGACGATGGCCGAGCTATCTGTAAGGTGCACCGCACGCACGTCCACACCGGAAACCAGGGCGGAACCTCTCGGCACAAGTGAGTAAATCCTGCGCAGCCCCAATGCCTTCCCCATTTTGACCAGCGCGGGGGGAACGCTCTTAACGGCACGGATCACTATGACCTCATCGCTTTCGGCAACCCGCCTGGCATAATGGTCAACCAGGTGGTGGAACTCGTAGGAGTAGTGCGTATTGGGATCGAAAAGCAACTCCCGATCAACGCGGAGTCCGAACGGGGCGATCGACTCGTTGAGCAGCCTTATAACCTCGTCAACTGCCGCCTCTCCTGCCGCAACAACCTCGGCGTCCGACGCCTCTGGATGTTCAAGGCGGACGCGACGCATTACCACCTCGCGCACCGCCTCTAAGCACCCGACGGTGGCGCTGCCATCCATTTCGCGGATTGGCTCGCCATTTTCATCGGTGCCGAAGGGCACACGGGTCGCTTTTATTACCTCGACCTCCGGTGGCTGCCATAACGGCTCCGGCAACGCAAAACCTCCCTGGAGCACTTGCTGCCTAACCATTATACTCCAAGACCTGAGGTATGCCTCGTCGTCAGATTATTGCGGTAAACTATGCTCACTTTCCACCGACTTCACACGAGGTTCTAAATTATGAGTCAATTCCCATGCACTGTGGATAGAGACCGCATCCTGGCAGCACAGGGCGAGAAGCTGAGCACTCTGGGCGAGATGCCGGAGCGAGATTACCTGGGCCTTTCGGTCAAAAAGATAAGATCCGGCGACGGGGATGAGATATGGCGCGTATGGGTTTTGGCAAATCTATGCCAGAGAGCCAGCGAGAAGTACGGCGAGGCCATGTTCGTCAAACTTTCCGGGATGCCGGATATGAGCATATTGTTTTCCCCAAGGGAACTGGACGAGGCCGCACAGGCCGGATCGTGTCCACTTCTGGCCGATAGCGAATCGGTGCACGGATGTGATTACCATAACAGGCGAGGCGAATGCAGGTACCCGGAACATCAGGAAGGCTGCGTTATGAAGCGGGTCTGCAATCTGTTGGCCGCCCACCCGATGTACAACCGCATTGCCCGCACCCTGGTTTCCACTGCTATGTACCTGCGTCCGTACCGGCACGATATGCACGTGATGTATCTGAGTCTGAAATCCAATGGGCGTGAAAATGATCTGCTGGACATATTGAGGGCCACCTCTGGATTGAAAAACGGGCGTAAGGTGCCCAGTATGTTCCTGATGTGGATGAGCAATCCGGATATATACGGCGTCTGGCAGATGGACTACTCGGCCTTGATACCGGTGGATATTAACGTCAGGCGGGTGGCAAAGCGTTCACTTTCCGCCACAAACGACGGGGATGTGGTGAGGAAGATTCAGGCCCTTGCCGCTCGATTCGACCTCAACGTGCGGTCTGTTGAGATGGCGTTCCTGAGCATCGGACAGAACTACTGCCACAGGAACGATCCGGACTGCGGACACTGTCCGCTCGGAAGATGAGGCTTCTGCCTAGCGCTCGCCCTGGAGTATGGATTTGAGCACGTCCGGCACGTTGGTGATTATGGCATCAACCCCCAGGTCTCGCAGGCGGGCCATCTCGGCCTCATCGTCAACCGTCCATGTGTTGACCCGAAATCGGCGACGTCTGGCCCATCGCATATATCCCGGCGTGACCATCGTATGTTCCGGGTGATGCGCCTGGCACCGCACTCCCAGCAGAAGCCACCCTTTACGCAAGTAAGCCGGCTGATCCGGCGCGACAAGGTAACCTATGGGTATATCCGGCGCCAATCTGCGGAACCGCCTCAGGCTAAAAGGGTTAAAAGACGAGACGA
>JALXEW010000067.1:2923-6629 GCA_027069285.1 Ardenticatenia bacterium
GATCACGTCAATGACCCTGCGTTCCAGGCCGCCACTACGAATCCCCTCGCTCTTCAGCTCCACGTTGAGCAGCAGGCGGTGCCCGATGGCTTCAAAGACCTCGCCGAGGGTGGGAATGCGTTCACCGGCGAATTCTGCGCCAAAGTACGACCCGGCGTCCAGTTCCTTGATCTGCTCCAGTGTAAGTTCCGACACCAAGCCGGTGCCATCGGTAGTCTCATCGACCCGCGCATTGTGGATGACCACCGGCACCCCATCTGCCGTGAGCATAACGTCCAGCTCCACCCCATCCGCGCCCATCTGGGCGGCCAATTCAAATGCGGAGAGGGTATTTTCAGGGGCGTACTTACTGGCCCCCCGATGCGCCAGGTTCAGTATGCGCCGACCGTACATATATTCCAGGGGAAGGTCACTGGGCATGGTCAACTCTCCGGGAGAGGAAAATGCTTAACTGCGGCCAGGAGAGAGTCCCGTGGCCGGATTTTGGGGGATAAGTGCGGTGAGGTAGGGTCGGTGTTCACAGCTCTACGAAATAGGCCTCTGCCGCGCGGTCTATAAGGTCCTTCGTGAGTTGCGGCTTGACGTTGAGGTAGCTGGCAATGTCTATCAATTGGTCTATCAGGTCGCGCGGGTGAACTGCACGGAGCGGGCGATCCCGCTTGATATACCATTCCTGCAACAGGTAAGCCAGCCCTTTATCGTCATATGGCACTTTCTTGGCCTCGCAAACTCGCTGGAATATCAGGCGGAATTCCTCGTAAGTCGGGTCGCCGATCTCGATCTTATGGCGAATCCTGCGCAGGAATGCCTCGTCAACCAGATCACGCGGGTCCAGGTTGGTGGAAAATACGATGAGCACGTCAAATGGGACTTCGATTTTCCGCCCGGTGTGCAAAGTCAAAAAGTCCACGCGCTTTTCCAACGGCACGATCCAGCGGTTGAGCAGGTCACGCGGCCTGACCTGTTGGCGTCCAAAGTCGTCAATGAGGAACATGCCGCCGTTGGCTTTCATCTGAAACGGGGCTTCGTAATACTTATTGATGTCGTCGTATACCAGATCAAGGCCGGCCATTGTAAGCTCGCCGCCGACCATGATCACCGGGCGCCGTATCCGCACCCAACGCGGGTCTCGTTTGACGCCCGTACGCAGCGAGCCTGTCCCCCCGCGCCCGGTTTCTTCCTCCGGCTCCTCAATCGCCTCGTGGTTGACGCTATCGAACACCCGCACTATCTGGCCGTCTATGTCTATCGCATAGGGTATCCACATATCCGACCCCAGCACCAGGCGTCCCACGGCCTCGGCTATAGTGGTTTTGCCGTTGCCGGGCGGGCCGTACAGGAAGATGGACTTGCCGGAGTTGATGGCCGGGCCTATCCGGGCCAGTTGTGCTTTGGAGATCACCAGGTGGGAGAGGGCCTTTTCCAGCATATCCTGGTGGACGCGGAGGGTGTTCTTATTTTGCGCCCGCATGGCCTCAACGTACTGCCGGAGTGTGACCGGCGCCGGCCCCGCGTACTGGGAGCGTTCCAGGGCTTCACGGGCCTTCTCGCTGCCCTTGCTGGAGACTACGTACTGGTACGCCCCCTCGCCGATACCACCGCTACCCTTTACCTCGACGAATTTCTCGCGCTTCAGGAAGTCCAGGATATGCTCGACAACGCCGGTAAACGGCAACTTAATAGCTTCCGCCAGGCGGTATCCGGTCATATAGCCGGTGAAGTAGAGGATTTTGAGGGCCAGATCGGCCAGATAGATCAGGTTCAAACCGGTATCTTCTATGCTCCGCATTGCCGGCGGCATCCACGCCCCGCGATTTTGCACCCTGGCCGCTCTGGTTCCTATCGGAGCCGGTCTATCGCTCATGGCAGGTTCCCTCAATGATCCTCCAGACGGATTTTACCCTGGCACCATGATTATATAGCACACTCAACAAGCTGTGCAAGCGCGGTGGTTATCCCACAAGGAGTCTTATCTCGCAAGGCCTGGGGCCGTTATATCCGGCATCCAGTAACCCCAGGGGATCGCATCCGGCCATTGTAAGCTTACTATATATTTATCCATAGTTAATCATTGAAATCGCTATTGTTATACGATATTATAATGGCGACATGGGCCGGACCTGGATGATAACTCTCTCTCCAGGTCAGTTGTAGCTGTGTATCGTCGTGTTCTGTACCTTAACAATCACACATCAGGAGGGCGGGATGTTCAGGAGAATCCTGATCACTGTCGTTTGCCTTGTATTGGTGACCTCTTTTATCGTCCCGCTTGGAGCCGCTAGAGCTGACGGCGGCGAAGGTAATGCCTCCCGGTCAGATCCTCCTCCAGGCGGTGAGCAGGGACATGATACCGTCACCGTAGGGGAGTCGGAGGTAGCAGAGCAGGCCGCCGAGAGCGAGGCAGCACCGGGAACCAACGCACAAGAGGGACAGGAAGAGGACGCCGAGGTCGCAGATAGCGACGCAGAGGAGCCAACCCCCGACCAGCCGGATGCTCCCGCAGATGCCGAGGCCGCAGGCGGCAACGCTGAGGAGCCGGCCCCCGACCAGCCGGATGCTCCCACGGACGCCGAGGTCGCAGATGGCAACGCGGAGGAGCCAGCCCCTGAGCAGCCGGATGCTCCAGCAGATGCCGAGGCCGCAGAGGAAGAGCCAGCAACCGACGAGGCAGAGGTCGCCGAGCTGGTGGCGGAAGCATCAGATGCCGATGTGAACCTGGTTCCCATCGGCGCTGATGGGGAAGCGCTCACCCTCGCAGAGCGAGAGGCTGGAGATGTCCTGACCGGCGGAGACCCCTATTTCTACGATGGGGCGAACTGGGTTGGGTATTCGGCTACAGGCAATTGTCCAAACCCACCGGTAGCGCCTGCCAATTGCCACACATCTGCCACTCCGCTACAGGATGCGATAAACGCCGCACCCGCTGGGTCCACTGTCTACGTAGAGGCCGGGGTATACGAAGAGCAAATCGTGATCAACAAGGACCTGACGCTGCAGGGTTCACCAGGAGCGGTGATCCGCGCACCCAACACTCTGGTTTCCCAGTTCACAACCAGTACAACCAACAGGCCGATAATTTATGTCACCGGCTCAGATAACGTGACAATAGACGGTTTTGTCATAGATGGCGCCGGGCGTGGGAACGGTAACTACCGCTTTGAGGGCATCGCTTTCTACAACGCCGGCGGCACGGTATCCAATAACACCATCCGCGACATCAGCGAGACCCCCCTATCTGGAGCGCAACACGGTGTTGCTATTTACGCCTACAACGACGACGGCAACCACAGGAGACTCAATGTTATCGGCAACGTCATCAGCGGCTACCAGAAGAACGGTATGGCCCTCAACGGGGACGGCCTGGAGGTATACGTAGCAGGCAACACGGTCACCGGGAGTGGACCAACCGACAGGATCGCCCAAAACGGTATCCAGATAGGATGGGGAGCCACAGGCACGATCACCGGCAACACCGTCAGCGGCAATTACTACACACCAGGCACGTGGGCCTCCAGCGGCATATTGATATACGGCGCCGAGGGCAATGTGAACGTCTCGGATAACGACGTGAGCGGCAATAACTTCGGCATCGCCAGTGTAGATGGCAATGCGACCATCACAGGCAATACCGTGAGCGACAACGACTACGGCATCCTGGTGGCAACGTACTTCGACCCGCCCGGCTCGCCACGCACTGACATCACCG
>JALXEW010000067.1:6639-7659 GCA_027069285.1 Ardenticatenia bacterium
GATCCACTATAACGACATATACGGCAACGACTTCGGCGTGGAATACGATGATTTCTACGGCGTCGGCGGCCAGGTAGACGCCAGGTGGAACTACTGGGGCCACGACTCCGGGCCATACAACCCCAACAGTAACCCGAATGGGCAGGGCGATCCGGTCAGCGACGGGGTTAGATATGCCCCGTGGAACCTCAGGGGCGGTTGCTACCTGGGTTATATGCCCCTGGTGGTGGATGGCGCGGCGCCAACCGATGGCCGATTGGCCGTCTACACTCACTATGACCTGGACTCCACGTTCCCACAGGGTTGGCAACATGTCGTGCTGCCGGTCGAAGCCGGGGAATCCGTCAATACTGTCGTGCCCGCCTGTGCGGGCTGGTGGGTGAGGGTCTGGTTCGTCCCGGATGATGGCTCCGAGCCACTCCTCCTGTGGTCTCAGTACGGCTCTCAGGAATACGGGATGCACGAAGACCCATTCGCCGAAAACATCCCCTACTATGCCCAATTCCCAGACTAGGCCAATGCACCCAGATTAACCATTGCAAAGGCACGCCGTTGAGGCGTGCCTTTAATTTCTCACACTAAGGCACCACCTGCCCAAACGGGGCATTGCGATTTTTCACATCTCAGTCACAACAAGCTCCAGGACCGCCGCTATAATCGTACCTGTTTGCGTCGCAATCGCACGTTGGGTATGTTATGTAGTTGTGATTTATATTTATGGAGATTGATTCTGATTTGAGGTTCTTGAGGACGAGGCAACAATGAGAGTTCTAAAAGTCATCATTATATTGCTTGTGATAGGGTCATCTATCCTGATGACGAAAACGGCCATCGCGGATGGTGGTACCGGGACGCCCACTCAAGAGAGCGGCCCACCTACAGATGACACCCCACAGGAGGGTCAACCCGTCCCTACAGCAGCCGCCACACCTGGTGAAGCCGATATAACGACGGCAACTGATGCCGAGGCCACCATCTCGCCTGAGGCAGAGACGCTGGAAGCCACCCCCACGCCAATTG
>JALXEW010000068.1 GCA_027069285.1 Ardenticatenia bacterium
GATCAGGTCGCCTGCCGCTCCTGGGGCCAGCCTGCCCGGCGGGGAATCTGGGAAGTAGACCGCTGCGAGGTCGGCGTTGTTGTGAATTGCCATTTTGGCTATATCCGTTCCAGGGCTGCGACGCGGATCGCGGTGGGCCAGTTTGTGTACCAGGTAGGCGGCTTTCCATTCGGCCCACATGTTGTTGCTGAATCCGTCGTTGCCCATGCCGACTTTGATGCCACCGCGTAGCATCTCCTCGACCGGGGCGGTGCCGACGCCGTTGTTCATGTTCGAGCGGGGTTGATGGGTGACCCATGTGCCGGTATCGCGCAGGGTTAGCATTTCCCATGCGTCCACGTGTACCGCGTGTGCGGTGATTGTCTTCGGACCCAGGATGCCGAATTTTTCCAGGCGATGCGCGGCCCGCAGGCCGGATTTGGCGATGCTATCGTATTCGTCGATCTCGTGCTCGGCCAGGTGGATGTGGAATCCGGTGTCAAGTGCCTCGGCGGCGGCTGCACAGGCTGCCAACGTCTCGTCGCTGAGTGTGAGTGATGCGTGTAGCCCGAATGTCGCGGCGATCAGTTCACGGTCGCGGGCTGCTTTGATGAATCTCTCGTTTTCGGCGATCCCGGCGTGGGCTTTATCCGGCCCATCCCGGTCGGTCACCTCGTAGCACAGGCACGCCCTTACCCCGGCCTCCTCGACGGCATCTGCGATCACGTCCAGCGAGCCGCCGATCGCGTTTGGGCTGGCGTGATGGTCGAAGAGTGTGGTGGTGCCGTGTCGGATCGCGTCGACCAGGCAGAGTAACGCGCTGATCCGTATATCCTCCGGCCTCAGGGCCTTATCCAGCGGCCACCAGAGTTTGCGCAGTATCTGAGGGAACGCATCCGGCGGCGAACCCGGTATCGCCATGCCACGCGCGAATGCGCCGTAAAAGTGCGTGTGGGCGCATATGTTGCCCGGCATGACCAGACGCCCACCGGCATCCAGACGTTCCACGTCCGGGTGCTGCCCCTCAAGCTCGGCTGAGGGGCCTATCTGGCGTATCACCCCGTTTTCGATGTACACGGCGCCGTCCTCGATTATCTTGTTGGGATCGGCCCAGGTTATCAAAGTCCCGTTTGTCACAAGGATCGTCTCGCCCACTTCCGACTCCTTCTTTATTCTAGCGGCACGTCAAGTGTGCGTACTCCGCCCAGTGCCTCCACGGCCCGGCGGACTTCTTCGACGCTGCGTTTTACCTGGCGATCGCCGCCGCCGGGGAGCAAGATGCTATCCGGTGGCCCCTCGCCGGTGGTTGCCACCACTATACCGTTCCGGCACTCGACCGCCATGTCAACTTCATAGGTCACTCCGCCCTCTTTCACTTTGAGGTCGCGCCGTGGCTTTATGCCAACCTCGCGGAGGGCGTGATAGACGCGGTCTACGAACTTCTTGTCCTTGCTGAACAGGTCGCGGATGTCGGTCGCGACTATGAAGCGATCCCACGTCGTGTGAATGAATGTGATCCGTCGCCAGCTGCTCGAAAGTATGGGCGGCTCCTTACGCTGGAGCGGCCCCAGTTGTATCTTGAAGTACGGCTCGTACGCGCGTGGGTGATCGGGTTCATCCGGCAGCAGGTCGATCCGGCGGACGAGTTCGTGGCCCAGCCTGCGGGCGTAGAAGTGGACCGCCCACTTCATTTCGCCGAATGCCTTTGTGAAGTAGAAGGCGATGTACTCGGCGTAAATGCCCCTGGGAGCCTTCTTTTGGGGGATGCGGTACCAGTGTTGCTCCCGCGCTATGATCAGGTCGCGCGGATTCGGCATCACGGCTACCAGGACCCGATCTTCGGGGTACACCTCTCACTCCGCTATCTCCAGCATCACCCCGCCCCAAAGACCTCTGACCCGCTCCCAGGCATCCACGAACCAGGTGGGACAGTCAACCAGGTCGTAAACGTAGCAAAGGGTGTCGGTCTCGTCACCATCGCCGTGGATCAGCACGAAGTGGTAGAACGTGCCGCCGCGTCTTTCCCTGGGATCGAGGCCCATCTTCGATCCGTATCCCAGGTTCTCCATGTCTATGGCCTCCAGTAGCTCTTCCCAGTCCCCCTCGTCCACATCGAAGCTCTCAGGCGGGATCGGGACGCCGGATGGCCTGCGCATCTGCGCCACGTATAGCCCGTCACCTGCCGAGACGGTAAGGGTTGCGACCGAATATGGCGCGATCACCTGGATTCTGATCTGGGTGATCTCGTCTGACT
>JALXEW010000069.1 GCA_027069285.1 Ardenticatenia bacterium
GACGATGCCCGCATCCAATAGGAACCGAATGCGGGCATCGTCTGCGTTCGTTTCCGAGATCACGAATGCGTCCACGCGCCCGGTTTCGATAAGGTCGGAATATACGTCGATGACGTTATTGTCATCGTGGGTGAAGGCCAGGATATGGTATCCGTGGGATTCTGCGGCGGCTGCGAGCCTATGCACGAATCTATCCAGGATCGGGTTGATCTCGCCCGGCGAGATCACGGCGTGCCATGCGTAGCCGATCATTCGGCTTTCGTTAGCCCGGAGGTTGCGGGCGGTGATGTTGGGGCGGTAGCCCAGGCGCTTCACGGCTTCCAGCACTTTTTGGCGGGTGCTTTCGCTTACGGGGAAGGTGTTATTGAGCACGTACGAGACTGTGGCCGTGGAGACGCCGGCTGCTTTGGCCACATCTTTGATGGTTGCCATCTGGCCGCCTCAACTTAAACGTTTAAGCTCATGTCTCAATTTTATCACGTTCGCACCCCAAAGTCAAGCCCCTGTGCAGCCGGGACTTTGGGCGCCGGGTATGCGAGCGGCTTTCCGACCGGCCCTGGGTGTTGAGTTGGGGTTTTACGGGGTGTCTACCCAACGCTAGTGCCTATATCTGAATTCGGGATATAATGGAGCCTACCGGCGCAGTTGCATCGCCTTACTCGGAGGGGCTATGTGGAGTCTATGGGAGGCTCTGGTCAAGCCGCATGAGGCGGTTACGAGCCTTGATGGGCGTCGCCACGCAAGGGCGTTGGCGTCAATCCTGGTGATTCTGATCCCGCTACTTATTGTGCCTGCTGCGATCCGGGGCGCAATTACCGGTAGATTCCACTTTTACCCCTTCCTTTTGGGCTTTCTGCTGATGGTGGGGTATGCCCTGAGTAGAACCCGGCGCTATAGGCTCGGGATCGTCCTGACGATGGCTGCACTGACTATAAACCCCCTGATAGGGGCGCTGGCGTCTGATCACTCGCCGGCACAACTCTTCATGGCGCTTGTGTGGGCCGTGCCGACGATCGTGATGGGACACCTGTTGCTCCCCTTGCGCAGGTTGATCATCCTGGCGGTGACCAACCTCGCCGGCATGTTATTGCTCCCGCTGGTGCAGCCGGAGATAACTTACCCCGCCCTGTTATATCCGGTGGGATTCAACCTGATCAGTTACGTGATGATAATAGTCAGCTCGGCCATACGTGCGGTGGACGTGCGCCAGCTGCGTCAGCTTTCCCGCGCCGCCGAGCAAAGTGCCAATAGCATCGTCATCACCGATCTCGAAGGCAGGATAGAATACGTCAACCCCAAATTCACAAAGCTCACCGGCTACACCTTCGAGGAGGTCAAGGGCAAGAACCCCCGCATACTCAAGTCCGGAAAAACACCCCCGGAGGAATACAGGCGACTGTGGAAAACGATCTCGTCAGGCGGCGAGTGGAGCGGCGAGTTCATCAACCGTAAGAAGAACGGCGAGCTATATTATGAATTGGCCACCATTGCCCCCATCAGGGATGAGGAAGGCAGGATCACCCATTACATCGCCGTCAAAGAGGACATAACCGCCCGTAAACTAACCGAAGAAAGACTCCGGGTGACCAATGAGCGCCTGCAGACCTTGATGCGGGTGGATAAAGAGATCTCGCGCAAACTGGATGTCAAGTACGTGCTGACCATCGCGCTCGACGCGGCGGTGCGCATGAGCGGCGCCGACGCCGGCCTGATCGGCTTGAACGAGGGCGAGGCCGTGAGAATAGTGCATATCGTCGGGAAATACCCACCGGAGATGGTTGATGCCCTTTTGCAGGAAGACAATAGCATAACCGCTCGTTCCGTCGTGCGGCGGGAGGCCGTTCTGGTACGCGATGTCGCCTCAGACCCGGACTACAAAAGTGTGATCCCGGAGACACAGGCCCAGATAACCATCCCCCTGATCTCACAGAAACGTCTGGTCGGCGTGATGACCCTGGAGACGTCCGATCCGGCCAGGTTCACGGACGATGTTTTCGAATTCCTCAAGATGCTGGGGGAGCACGTCGCCATAGCGATAGATAACTCGTTGATGTACGAGGAAAAGCTGCGGCTGGTCAGGGACCTGGATGCGTTTGCCCACACCGTCGCCCACGACCTGAAAAATCCCCTCAGCGTGATCGGCGGATACGCCGATACTTTGGACATGCTTTTCGATACCATGTCCGACGAGGCAAAGAGGGATTACCTCCGCAAAATCGTCGACGCAGTGAGTCAGCTCAACGATATTATAGAGGCACTCTTGCTCCTGGCGAGCGTCCGCAAGACGGATGTGAAACTGAGCCGGCTGGACATGGGTTTGATCCTGGCCAACGTCCACGTCAGGCTCACCAACCTGATCAACGAGTATGACGCCAGGATCATATCGCCGGACTCGTGGCCGGCGGCGCTGGGATACGGCCCGTGGATAGAAGAGGTGTGGGCGAATTACATCAGCAATGCGATCAAGTACGGTGGGGATTCTCCGCTCGTGGAATTAGGCTCCGATCTGCTCCAAGACGACGGGATGGTACGCTTTTGGGTACGCGACCGGGGACACGGCATCTCGACCGAAGACCAAAAGGTGTTATTCGACGATTTCGTCCGGCTGGAAGGCGCCAAGGAGAAGCCCGGACACGGCCTGGGCCTGTCCATAGTCAAGCGGATAGTGGAAAAGATGGGTGGCCAGGTCGGAGTCGAAAGCGTGGAGGGCAAGGGAAGTCTCTTCTGGTTCACGCTTCCCGCCGCCGATGGGTGATGCCTCGCATCGGAGCATTTCGCGATTGTCGCTCCCCGTCCATCTCCGTTGTGCCAACGGCGCCTGGAGTTTATCCCGCTCCTGGGGCTTTGCACCCCGGTGTTTTTTTCCCAGGCCTTGATTATAATGAGATTACCTTGAGTAGCTATGCGACCGCCGGGCCATGCCGGGGTCATCTGGAGCTAACCGGGGGCGGATATGGAAGCACAACCTCGTAAAACGGTTGCCGGTCGCTTTGAGATCGGCGACCTGATCGGCAGGGGCGGAATGGGCGATGTCTACCTCGGCACCGATCTCCAGTCCGGCCAAAAGGTTGCGATCAAGGTGCTCAGACCGGATATAGTGGAAAGTGATCCGTCCCTGCTGGAGCGGTTCGAGCGGGAGGGGGAGGCGTTACGCAGGCTTAATCACCCCAATATAGTTAAGGTGCTGGCGGCCTTCGAGGAGGACGGCACGCATGACATCGTCATGGAGTACGTCAGCGGGGGATCGCTTGCCGAGCTTTTGGAAAGGGAGGGGCCGTTGCCGGTCGAGAGGGTGCTGGAGGTAGCGCTCGATCTAGCGGACGCCCTGACCCGTGCCCACAGGCTCAATATCATCCACAGGGATATTAAGCCGGCTAACGTCCTGCTGGCCGAGGACGGCACCCCCAGACTGACCGACTTCGGTGTGGCGCGTATCGGCGATCGCACCAGGCTGACGCAGAGCGGATCGATCGTTGGGACGTATGCGTACCTCAGCCCGGAGGCCTGTATGGGCGCCGATCTGGACGAACGCTCCGACATCTGGTCGTTCGGCGTGATGCTTTACGAGATGTTGGCCGGGCGCAAGCCTTTTTCCGGTGAGCATCCGGGCGCTATCGTGACCGAGATATTGACCAAGCAGGTTCCATCACTGGCCGAGATCAGACCGGATGTGCCTTTGCCGTTGATCGAGCTTATCGAGAGCATGTTGGAAAAGGAGCCGGAGGACAGGATCCGCAGTGTGCGGATGGTGGGTGCCAGGCTGGAGGCCATCATCAGAGGGGATGAAGTCACGGGGCCGGTGCTATCCGATAGCGCCATGGAGAGGTTGTTGGGTTCTCAGCTGTCGTCGAGGTTTTCCACACCGACGGATGCGCGGTCTGTCGCGCAGCTGGAGTCCGCCGGTGAGGGGGGTAAGCGTCGGTTCGGCGACCTCCGGGTTGTGGCCGCGATCGCGGTGGCCGTCGTGGCGCTGGTTGCGGTCGCGGTGTTCGCGTTCGGAGGTGGGGCGGGCGGACCGGTGGTCGTGGAGCCGGTGGAGCCGGGTGAGTATATGGTCTTGGTTGCGCAGGTGGAGCCGCTCACGGAGAACAGGCGCGATGTGACCAGGTTTATCGTTGACAGTCTGGTGCAGACTTTTGAGGTGGATGTGCCGTTCTCGAACGTCAGGATCCGGGAGTATCCGAGGATTATCACGTCCCACGAGGAGGCGATGGAGGCCGCGAAGGCGAATCGGGCTACGGTGGTGGTTTGGGGCAATTATACGGATGAGTTCATAGAGCTTGAGGTCATGGTGGGGGTCACCGATGAGTTCCCGTTGATCAAGATCGAACGGGATGTGATAGATCGGACTGCCAACGTCAGGGTCAGGATGACGGATGAGCGTTCCGAGTCCGTTGCGCCGCAGGTATTGGGGGTTCTGGATGTGCTGCATACGGCCAACGGTGACGGCTATGAGATATTGCGGGTGCTGGCGATCCTGGATGTCGCCGATGTACGTGGCGCGGAGATAGTCGGTAGCAGCATTGCCGCATACCTGCACCGCTCTCTCGATCTGTATCTGAGCGATGTGGCCGGCGCGGTGGAGGGGCTCAGCGCGGCCATCGGCCTGGACGCAGGGAATCCGATACTTTATGGGTTCCGCAGCTCGTCGTATTACCGTATGGGCATGATCGAGGAGGCCAGGCAGGACATCCAGACGATGGAGCGTTTGGCGCCACCGGACTGGACGATACCTTTGTACCTGCGCGGCAACGATGCTTTCGTTTCGGGGGATGTTGATACCGCGATCTCGTATTATGAGAGAATAGCCGAGCTGCGGCCTGATGACTGGTTCCCCCTCACGTATCTGGGGGCGCTTTATTATCTGGAGGGGGATTTTGAGACCGCTAAGGGTTTATATGAGCGCTCGATAGCTTTGGGGTCGAATGCCAGTTGGCCGTATATTCTGTCCTCCATGATCGCGCTCAGGGAGGGTCGTATATCCGATGCGACGAGCCTGATTGACGTGATTTTGACCGAGTTCCCGGACCCGGAGTTCGGCATGAGGTTGGTCTCTTCGTTTTTCGGCACCAATGCCCGTGATCCGTGGGGGCCTGCGTTCTCGGCCTTTATCAACGCGATGTTGGGGCAGTATGATGATGTGCTCGAATATACCGAACAGGCGCTCGAGGAGTATCAATTCGCCGATGCGTATATGTTACAGGGTCTGGCGTACTGCAATCTGGGGGATTATGAGCAGGCGGAGGCCGCTTACGATAACGCGATAGAGTTGGAGCCGGATTTTGCGGTTCTGTACCTTTTGAGGGCCGAGGTTCGTTTGAAACAGGGGGATCAGATAGGCGCTCTGGCGGACTTTGGGGCTGCAACGCAGCTCAGTCCCGGAGGTGAGTTCGAGGCGGTGCTGGCGGATGCTTCGAGCGGTAACATTGGGTGTGAGAATTTCTTCTCGTACAGGCCGTCCGGGCAGCAGCCCGAGGGGGCGACCGAGGAGGCGTCGCAAGGTGACTCTTGAGTTCGACAGGTTGATCGGGGCCGGCACCCTGCCGGAGTTGATCGGGCGCGGCAGGGAGTTGTTGGATCGTTCCGCCGGTGAGCGGGGGTTGATAGAGGCGGGATCGCGCCGGTGAGGGAGCGTGATCTGGGGTATCGGGGCGCCGGGGCGCTTGATGAGCCTTTGAACGGCGTGTATCCTGCGATTGTCGGCGCCTGAGCGTGCGGGTTTGATAGCCGTTGACGGTTCGCGGGTGTATCCCGACAGGCATGGGGCGGCGTTGTATTACCTGAGCAACTCGCCGTCGTGCTTGGGCCGGGTGAGCGTGGGGCGCTATTGGTGCAGCAGTCGCTTACGTACTGCGCGGCAGCGCTATGGGGTTCGTTTGTGGGACTAGTAAGGAGAGCGATCATGCTTATGGGCCGCCGATTTGCAACCTGCCTGCTTCTACTTGTGGTCTCCGTTGCCTGCACGCCCGCACCGGCGCCTACACCATCCCCCGGCCCGCCGATTGAGGCCGATGTGCTGGTGATAGGCCATCGCGGGGCGGCGGGATTGGCGCCTGAGAATACCCTGGTGGCCATCAGAACTGCCATCGAGCTTGGGGCAGATGCTGTGGAATTCGACGTCCGACGTACATCTGACGGCGAGCTTATCCTGATGCACGATGCGGACGTATCCCGTACCACCGACGGGGCCGGGGACGTGGCTGACTTGACCCTGGATGAGATCCGCGCCCTGGATGCCGGTAGCTGGTATGGAGAGGATTTCGCCGGCGAGCGCGTCCCGACTTTGCGAGAGGTGTTCGAAGCCACGGCGGATTCCGGCATCGGGCTGTTCATAGAGGTCAAAGACCCCGATGAGTATCCAAACATCGCTTCCGACCTGGCGGAATTAATAGAGGAACAGGGTGTGGCGGAGCGGTCGTGGGTGATCTCGTTTGATCATGAGTTCCTGCAGCGGATGCGGGAGTTGGCGCCCGGCGTACGCCTGGCTGCCGTGTGGGGTGATCGGCTACCGTCGTCGGATGAGGCCGCCGAGTTCGACGCAGTGGATGCCAGGTATACCCTCTACATCGGGAATCCCGGCGCGGTGAACAGTTTCCGTGAGGCGGGGCTACAGGTCGTCGCGTGGACGGTTGACGATGAGCCGACCATGCGGCGCCTGATCGAGCTGGGAGTGAACGGCATCACAACCAATCGGCCCGACGTGCTACTTGCCATACTTGCCCGATAGCGGCGAATGCCTAACGTCCGGACTTTGAACGCCTGTACCCGTCATTACGATGATGTTCTTGCAGATGTGCGACGAATTTATCCACGTCCTTGAACACTTTGCCGCAATACGGGCATCGCTGTTTTCCGTGCCGCCTTCCCATTTCCATCAGCTCCACTCACCTCCGCTCGATGCGCCTCTGATCTCAGTAAACCGCCTTTTCCGTCGTTTGTCAACGTGTTTTCGGGTTGGATTCATTCTGATACCGGAGCATATATCTCCGTCCGAAGGCCCGGCTCCACTGTAGAGACGATCGCATTTAGCGAGAAGTTCCCGCTCCCGAACCCCCCGCTGGCATCCAGCTCGATCCTGTACGGGATGTGGTCGTCCACGCCCACCCAGAGCGTCGCCGTTACCTGTGAATCCTGGATCAGTAGCGCCAATGCTTCCGGCTCCAGGCCGATCTCCCACGCGGTTATCCACCTGGCGACAGCGGGATTCCCAAGCAGCACAACCGGGTTTATCGCAACCCGGTATCGGAACGTCCGCACGCCGTTTATCACTTCCTCACCCTCGCGGATGATGTAGAATGCCTCCTGGGGCAACGTTGGATATGGGCCGAGTTCAAACACATCCCACTCGGCTTCTCCCTCATCGTTCGTGGTTTGGCGATACATCGTCCGACCGATCAGCACGATGTTCAGCGGCTCGGCGGTGCCGGTCTCGTTGAACATTGTTCCGTTCAGCCGGATGGCCGTTTGCGGGATCAACTCAAGCTCGCCTTCCGCATCCCATCGGTATCCGACGTCCGGCATATCCCCAACGCCCGATATTTCGATCTCA
>JALXEW010000070.1:0-10096 GCA_027069285.1 Ardenticatenia bacterium
GTACCCGCCGTTCCCATTGCCGCGTACCGTCCTGGTCACGCTCGCACGGCTACCGACGTTCCCGCCAGCAGACGCCCCAACCGGCCTGTAGCCCCTCACTGCGGGCTGTGGCGGCACGTACTCATCCTCATCTCTGCTACCTGCCGCTGCCAATGCCGCCTTCTCCGCCACCGGCGCCGGCACCCTGCTCACCGGGTACCGGCTCCTCACCGGCCTCCTGCTCACGGTGCGGGCCGGTTCGCCTTCGCTGAACAGCCGCTCGCCCGCCACGCTGAACGTCCCTATGATCAGCACCCTGGTAAGCCAGACCAGCCCGGCCACCACTATCGGCACGTAGGTCAACACGTCCTGGCGGCTCATCACCCCGTTGCCCAGGTTGGGGTTGGCTGCCAGCGTCTCGCTCACCGCCCACCAGGTCATCGCGGCGTTCATGGAAGCTCCCAGAAACCACGCCCCCACCAGGTACCATATCTCCTTCGGCTCATCTGCACCCTGCTCCGGGGTGAATAGCCGTGCCAGTCCCGCAAAGTCTATGCTGCAGAAGGCCACGGCCAGCACGCTCGCCCAGCTGATGCCCAGCACCTGCCCCTGGGATAGCAGGTCGCGCAATGCAAACTCGGTGGTGCTGTAGTTGAAAAGCTCGAACGCTATCAGCGCCCCCAGCATTATCAGCCCGATCACCACGCCCCGATTGAGCCGAACCCGCCTCATCAATATCCGCGCGAAAGCCCTTTGAGAAAACATCTCTCACCTCCCGGCGAGGCCGCCAATAGAACATTTGTTCTAACATCAAGGGCATTATAAACCTTCCCGACGCGGTTGTCAAGATAGAAATCGGTTTGGGCATCCACCACCCGTGCCACTTCCCCTGGTTTGTCAGAACCCATGTTCTAGGATATAATCGCCATAAGCGGGCGCATGGGCGCCTTTTTGATTGTCTGGAATGGAATGCGGGGTATGTCATCATCCCGAATCGAGCCGCCGACACCGGCATTGCGCGTTATACCATCCATGTCACGCGGATTCGAGACGGTGGCCGAGAAGCTGGTTCTGGTGCTGCCGCCACTGCTTTTGGACCTGTTCCTCTGGCTTGGCCCCAGGCTCTCGGTGGCCGGCGTGGCAGAGGGGTTAGTCCAAAGCTGGACGGCAATGCTCCGTTCTGCAGATCCAGAGGTCGTGCTGACGATGCGACAGGATATGGATGAGTTCTTCAGCCATCTTAACGTCTTCTCGGCATTGAGCACGGCCCCCCTGGGTGTGCCCAGCCTGATGGGCGCCACGGCACCGGACGCGCTGCCGGATAGTATCTCGCCGGGGGTATGGGTTTTGGATTCGGCCTGGGAGTGGTTTGGCGCCACTTTATTGCTTTGGGTCCTGGGCCTGGGGCTTGGGGCGCTGTACTTCGGCATGATCGCCCACCAGGTTCGGGATGGCAGGCTGCGCTTGAGAGCGCTGCTCGCGGAGCTACCGGGCTACTGGGGCGGGATGGTCGGATTGGCGCTATCCGGGGCATTGGCCGTGTTCGCCATAACGCTGCCGTTTGCCTGCATCTCCGGCGTGCTGGGCACGTTTGGCCTCTCGCTGGGCATCCTGGCCCTGATGGCCGGGATCGGAATCGGGATGTGGTCGCTGATTTTCCTCATATTCACCGTCCATGCTATGATGTTAAACGGACGTGGGCTGCTGGATGCGATGAGGGAGAGCATCAACATAGTGAAGTTGAACACTCCGGCCACGTTCTCCCTGATATTCCTGGCGGTGGTGATCAATCAGGGGCTAAGCTACTTATGGGGCCTGCCGGAGCCAGATTCCTGGGTCAGGCTGGTCGGGCTGGCGGGACATGCATTTATCAGCACCGGGGTCATCGCATCAACGTTCGTTTTCTACCAGGATCGCTACCGCTACTGGCGGGAATTCAACGAGTATCTGATCGAATATCTGCGTCGCGAACGCGGCGAAACGGCGTAGTTCGAGTTGTGGGGCAAGGTATGGCAGAACAGAAGACGATTCCGCGTTATTCGGAAGAGGATATACAGTATCTCGAGGGGGTCGAGCACGTACGCCGACGGCCCGGAATGTACGTCGGCGGCACGGACATCCGCGCATTACACCACCTGGTGTACGAGGTGGTGGATAATTCGATCGACGAGGCGTTGGCCGGCGCCTGCGATACCATCGAGGTGATCCTGCACGAAAACGGGGCCGTGACCGTTAACGATAACGGACGTGGCATACCAACCGGCCCGCACCCAAAGGAAAAGATCTCCACCCTGGAGCTGGTGATGACCCGCCTGGGAGCAGGTGGCAAGTTCGATGGCGGCGGATACAAAGTCTCCGGCGGACTGCACGGGGTGGGCGTATCGGCTGTTAACGCGCTCTCGGCCAGCATGGAGGTCGAGGTGCGCCGCGAGGGCAAGGTGTGGGTACAACGGTATGAGCGCGGCCACCCGATAACGCCAGTGGTCGAAGTGCGCAAGATGCGCAAGGGCGAGCCAACCGGCACCCGCGTCACCTTCCTGCCGGATGCGACGATCTTGCAGGAAACCCGGTTCCACTTCCCCACCCTGGCCCAGAGGTTCAGGGAGATGGCCTTCGTCACTCGCGGCGTCACTATATCGCTGCGCGATGAGCGCGTCAGGCCGATCCCGGAGGAGATCACGTTCTACTTTGAGGGTGGGCTGCGTTCATTTGTGCGCTATCTCAACCGTAACCGCAAGCCACTCCACCCGGTGATCTACGCCGAAAAGGGGGTGACGGTCAACGGCGGCGGACATAACGAATACCTGATCGGCGTCGAGGTGGCAATGCAGTATACCGACGGGCATACCGCCACCGAGCTGGCCTTTGCAAATACGATCAATACGCCGGACGGCGGTACCCATCTGACCGGATTCCGCTCCGCCCTGACGCGCACCATCAATTCCTACGCGCGTAAGGCAGGGCTGCTCAAGGAAAAGGATCGGAATTTCTCCGGCGAGGATGTGCTGGAGGGCCTGACCGCCGTCATCAGCATCAAGCACCCCGACCCGCAGTTCGAAAGCCAGACCAAAGTCAAGTTGATGAACCCCGAAGTCCAGCAGGCGGTCGCATCCGTGGTCAGCGAGATGCTGAGCGAATATCTGGAAGCCAATCCACGCCATGCCAGGGCTATAGTCGAGAAGGCACGCGATGCCATGCGCGTCCGAGACGCGCTCCGCAAGGCTAAAGAGGTACTCCGCTCCACGAATCTGCTGGAAAGCACCACGTTGCCCGGTAAGCTGGCGGATTGCTCCTCCAGGAATCCGGATGAGACGGAGTTGTTCATAGTCGAGGGAGATAGCGCAGGTGGCAGCGCCAAGCAAGGCCGTGACCGTCATTTCCAGGCGGTGCTGCCGTTGCGCGGCAAGATACTCAATACCGAGCGCTCCCGACTGAACAAGGTGCTGGATAACAACGAGATCAAGGCCCTGATCTCGGCGCTGGGGGTTGGGATAGGCGATAACTTCAACCTGGAAAACCTGCGCTACAACCGCATCATCCTGACAACCGATGCCGATGTTGACGGCGCCCATATCAGGACGCTGCTGCTGACCTTCTTCTTCCGGTACATGACCCCCTTGATCGAAGAGGGCCACCTTTATATAGCGTTGCCGCCGCTCTACCGGATCGCGAGCAAGAAGACGGTGCGCTACGCTTACTCCGAGGAGGAGAAAGAGCGGATCGTCAAGGAGCTGGGCGGCGAGGGCAAGGTCACCATACAGCGCTATAAGGGCCTGGGCGAGATGAACCCGGAACAGCTTTGGGAAACTACCATGAATCCCGAAAACCGCACCCTGCTACAGGTGACCATCGAGGACGCTGCCGAAGCCGACAGGACGTTCACCATGCTGATGGGTTCCAGTGTCCCGCCCAGGCGCCGTTTCATCCAAACCCACGCCCGTCACGTGCGGAATCTCGATATTTAGGCCCGGACGCCATCCAGCCCCAGCTCGGAGGCGATTCCTTTCATTGCCTCCAGCACCACCCCGACGTGCTCCCAAAGTTCGACGCCCAGGGCCTCGGCGGCCTCTTCGATCTCCGCCCGGTCAACCCCGGCGGCGAAGGACTTCTCCTTCCACTTCTTCTTGACGGATTTGACTTTTACGTCGCGGATGTCCTTGCTGGGCCGCACCAACGCGACGGCCACGATCAGGCCGGTAAGCTCGTCAACCGCCAGGAGGGCTTTCTCCATCAAGGTTTCGGGTTGGACTCCGGTGACTTTTGGGGCATGGGCCAGCACGGCCCGCACTATCTCCTCATCCACCCCGCGTTCCCGCAGTATCTCGGCGCCCTTGAGCGGATGCCCATCCGGGCCGATGTTAGGGTAGCGCTCGTAGTCAAAGTCGTGGATGAGGCCTACCACGCCCCAAAGCTCCTCGTCCTGGCCGAATCTCCTGGCGTAAGCCCGCATCCCCGCCTCTACCGCCAGCATGTGACGGATGAGGTTTTGGTTCTTGGTGAATTCGTTGAGCAGTTCCCAGGCTTCCTGGCGGTTCACACCTTGCCTCCTAACGATGGATGGCCCGGCGGTGTGGCATCACGCCGCGCTGCTCAGGCCGTCTTCCCATTTCAACGGCGTACCGGATTCGCCCAGGAGTATCGGGCGGGTTTTGCCGTTGATCACGTCTGCGTTGATGACAACACGTCGGATGTCACTTCGTGACGGCACTTCGTACATCACATCCAGCAGCACCGATTCGATGATGGTGCGCAGCCCACGGGCGCCGGTTTCCTGCCTGAGCGCCTTATCCGCCGTGGCTTCGAGCGCGTCGTCGGTAAACGTAAGCTCGACCCCATCCAGGGCCATCAGTTGCCTGAACTGGCGGGTTATGGCGTTCTTCGGCTCGGTCAGGATGGCGATCAGGGCGTCCCGGTCAAGCGGGTCAACGGTCACCGTCACCGGCAACCTTCCCACCAATTCCGGTATGATGCCGTAGGCGATCAGGTCCTCGGGGCTTACCTGGCGCAAGAGTTCGGCCTCGCTCAGCTCGCGACGGGCGCCATCGGCCATGAAGCCGATGGAACCTTTCACTCCCACGCGCATGGCGATTATATCCGCCAGCCCATCAAACGTGCCGCCGCATATGAACAGGATGTTATGGGTATCCAGTTGTATGAATTCCTGATGGGGATGCTTACGGCCACCTTGTGGCGGCACGTTCGCGATGGTGCCCTCGACGATCTTGAGCAGTGCCTGTTGTACGCCCTCACCGCTCACGTCGCGGGTTATCGATGGGTTATCGCCGCTTTTGCGGGCTATTTTGTCTATTTCGTCTATGTAGACGATGCCTTTTGCGGCCTTTTCCAGGTCAAAGTCCGCCGCCTGGATGAGACGCAGCAGGATGTTTTCCACATCCTCGCCGACGTATCCGGCCTCGGTCAGCGACGTGGCATCTGCGATGCAAAACGGCACATCCAACATCCTGGCCAACGTCTGGGCAAGCAGGGTCTTACCACATCCGGTTGGGCCGATCAGGAGGATGTTGCTCTTCTCCAGCTCCACATCTCCCACCCTGCCTCCCGCGTTTATGCGCTTATAGTGGTTATAGACCGCCACCGAAAGGACTCGCTTGGCCCGTTCCTGGCCCACCACGTACTGATCGAGATAGGCCTGTATCTCCTTTGGCGACGGCACCTGTTCCACCTTAAACTCGGCCTCGGCGGAGCTGGAATCCTGTGCCAATATCTCCCGACAAAGGTCCACGCACTCGTTGCAGATGTATACGCCGTCCAACCCGGCGATCAGTTTCCGACCGTCGGCCTGCGGCCTGCGGCAAAACGAGCAGAGAGGTTCGTTATCCACGTAGAGGTAGCTCACCTGGTGTTTCCCCCTTTCTCCGGCGGACTCAAAACGTCGTCCACCAGCCCGTATTCCGCCGCCTGCTGCGCGGTCATAAAGAAGTCCCGTTCGGTATCCTCTTTAACCCGTTCTATCGACTGTCCAGTATGCCTGGAAAGTATCTCGTTAAGGCGTTCCCGCAGCCTCTCGATCTCGCGGGCATGGATGACCACATCGGTTGCCTGCCCTTCGGCACCGCCAACCGGCTGATGCATGTGGATGGTGGCATTGGGCAGGGCATACCGATGCCCTTTAGTGCCGGCAGCAAGTAAAACCGTGCCAAAGCTGGCCGTCAGCCCAACGGCCAGGGTCGAAACCGGGGCACGTACCTGTTGCATGGTATCGTATATCGCCATGCCGGCATATATCTGGCCGCCCGGCGAGTTGATGTACATCTGTATCTTCTTATCCGGGTCTTCCCGATCCAAAAACAGTAACTGCGCCACGATCAGGTTCGCCACCTGGTCGTTGATGGCCGAACCCAGGAATATGATACGCTCCTTCAGCAGGAGCGAGTATATATCGTAAGCCCGTTCCCCACGCCCGGTCGTTTCGATCACCATCGGGATCAGGTCGCGGAATGTCGGGGATATGAGTTCGGTGGCCGGGCCTTTGAGATCAAGCAGGCTCCTCGCCACTCGCTTGATCGCTTCCAGTGGTTGAAACGGATTCCTCATCTGCGGCTTCCCTTTCCTCTCTTTCTGCCTCTTGTTCCGGCGCCTCGCCACGGCTTATGGCGATCAGCCGGTCTACGAGCCTATCTGTAGCCATCGAGTTGGCTATACGCTTCCGCGTTTCGGGATTATCTATCATCTCAAAGTACCTGGGGGCGTTGGCCCCAAATGGCTTGCTCATGTCTACCATGCGCTCTGTGACCTCATCATCGCTGACGGTTACCCCCTCCAGGATAGCCAGCTCCCTGGTCACCAGCGCACGCCGGATGATCCTGTCACCGTCAACCCGAATGCGCTTCTCGAAGTCGTCCCAGCCCCCGGTCAGCCCCACCAGGTCATCCAACCTCAAGCCACGGCGCTCGAAATCCCTTTCCATATCGTCGATGCGCTCGGCGACGAAATCATCCAGCATCTTCTGGGGATATTCGATCTCGGCCACTTCGAGCAGTTTATCCACCACCTCACCCAGGAATTTATCCCTGGCCTCCTGCTCCTTCGCCTGGGCGATCTGTTGCCTGACATTGGCCCTCAATTCCAGCAAGGTCTCAAAATCGCCAACTGTGGACGCGAAAGCATCATTCAGCTCCGGGAGGGTGTACGAGTTCACCCTTTCGCACTCTATGTGGAACTGCAGGAAACGTTTTGGCTTCTCCTCCGTTTCCTCCTCGTCTTCCTCCGACTCGGATTCCTCGGCGGTTTCGTCATCCACAATGACAGGGATGGTAAAGTCCCGGCTCTCGCCGGCAGATATTCCCACAACGGCATCGATGAATTCCCTGCCCACCGGCACCTTATCCTCGATCAGGAGAAGTTCGTATTCCCCTTCGCGGATCGCCGGCTCCTCGTCCAGGCGATTGCCTTCCTCGTCAACCTCCCAGGCGACCATTTTCAGGTTGAGGAGATCGCCCTCTTTGGCCGGACGGTCTACTTCTTCGACCAGGGCATTGCGCTCGCGTAGCTCATCCAGCGCCCGGTCAACCTCCTCGTCGGTCACCTCCGGAGGCCGGAATTCCGGTACATATGAGCGATAGTCTTCCGGCAATGTGACTTTCGGCTCCAGCGGGATCAGGTAGACCAGTTTCGGCGGCTTGTACGAATAGTCCACCAGCGCCGGAGTGTCCCACGGCTCCAGGTCCGACTGGTTAAGGGCATCGCCGAACGTCATCCTGTGGATGTCGTCCACGGCCTCCTCGAATATGTAATCCTCACCCAGCCTGGCGGCTACGATGTGATACGGCGCCCTCCCCCGCCTGAAGCCGGGTATATCCACATGGCGCGATATGCGCCTGGCAGCCTTTTGCATTGCCTGCCGGACGGTTTCCTGGTCTGGCAGGACGGTCAACCTGGCCTGACGGCCATCCAATAGCTCTACTTCCGTCTTCAATTCCAACCCTCGCTTTTCGAGTTTATAAAGCCTGACAGATTATATCATGCCGATGATGGGTGTGCTATCTGCGATTTTGACTCACGGCCAACGCCAACGTATAATCTGGATAATTATTGTCCGAATAGGAACCGGCAAAGCCGGTGGGAAAGGCCTGCTTTGATGGGAGACTGGGTGCAAGATATTTTCGAAGAGGAAGAGGCAGAGGTAGAGCTACCCGATAACGGGGACTTGATACCTTACTACTTTCGGGATATAAGGCCCCTTTCGGCCCTGCTTTCCGCCGAGGAGGAACGTGCCCTGGGACGCCGGGTACGACGTGGGAAATGGGCTGAATTGAGACTGGAGCAAAGCGACGTAACCGAGGAAGAGCTACCGTACCTGGAACACCTGATCGAAGATGGTAAAGCCGCACGCGCCCACCTGATCCTGGCAAATACCCGCCTGGTCATCAGCCTGGCAAAACGCTATCAGGGCCGTGGGCTACCGCTTGCCGATCTCATCCAGGAGGGTAACCTCGGCCTGATGAAGGCCGTTGACCGCTTCGATCCGGAACGTGGGGTGCGGTTGAGTACCTACGCATCCTGGTGGATTCGCCAATCCATCTCGCGTGCCATCGGCAAGGCCGGACGTACCATAAGGCTCCCGCTCAACCAGGGCCAGAGGTGGGGCAAGATCATCCGCGCGGTCGAATCGCTGACCCAGGAGGGCGGATACGAGCCAACGGATGACGAGGTTGCCGAGGCAACCGGCCTTTCGGCATCCCAGGTGCGCCAGACACTCGACGCCGTGCGCGATCCGATCCCAATAGAGGAACTTGCCGACGAGGACGAGAACCGCTCGTGGGGCGACGTGGTGGCAGATGACGACGCGGTAATGCCTGAAGAGGCCGCCGCCCGAACCCTGCTGGCGGAGACTATCGAACGGCTCCTGGCATCGCTCCCACCTAAGGAAGCCCTCATCCTCCGGCTACGGTACGGCCTCCAGGACGGCGAACCACGTACAATGGTCCAGATCGGGCGGATGATGGGCTACTCCCGCGAACGAGTCCGACAGCTGCAACGTAAGGCGTTGGGCCAGCTGCGAGCCATGTACGAGGGCCACTCCCTGGACGATATATTGGAGTAGCCGCCACCTACTCGGCACGCCACCACCCGTCGGGGCCAAGTACGTAAATCATCCCATCGGGATCCGTCAGCCCCAAAATCACCGGATTCCCGTCCACCGAGGCCGTTTGCCGAGTCCCCTCGAATCCCTCCTCCGGGCCGAGCGCCCAACCCAGACGTTCACGAGTGCCCGGATTCTCCATCCAGACCAACCCAAAGCCCCTGACCGGGCGATAGAACCCCGTCGGTGGCTCAACTGCCGGATCGTATTCCGGCATCCCCTCTTCAAAACGATCCGGAACGCGCTCCCACATCGGGATTCCGCCATCCTCGTAAAGCACGGTTATCATCCCATCCGGGCCAAACCAGAACATATGCCCTCGCTCGAACCGCTGATACGCCGCCAGCCCGGTCACCGGCGGCCCATCGGGACATTGCCCCGGCGCCGGAGAGAAGAACCAGGTCTGCGAACATAGCACCGTCACCGTGCGGGATTCTGAATCCGAGCCGGATGCATTCCAAACCGTCAATCTGAAGGTCACGACGCCACCTGTCTCCCCCACCTCCACCGGCAACCCACCCTCCGGACGTACATCCCACCTGCCCAGCTCCTCTCCCCAGGGGCCGATCATGTCCAGGACGGCGTCCGATACCTGACCATCCACATCCCACGTGAGCATCACCGCACCACCCGCCATCACCTCGGTCGGCAACGCATCGAATTCAACGATGTCCGGCGGCGGCAACGGAGTCGGCGTGACCGGGATGGGCGTCTCCGGCGGCCTGGGGGACGGCGTGAGTGTGACGGTCGGCGACGGCAAAACCGGGGATAGGGCCGGGGTCAGGAACGCCCCGGTCGGCGGCGGATAGGTGAAGGTGGGCGACGGGATCAACGACGGCGGCGGAGTGACAGTCGGCGCCAAAGTCGACGTCGGGGTGACGGGGGTTTCCGTCGGCGGCATACGAGTCGGCAACGCGGCACCCCCTGCGCACCCGACGAGTAACGCCGCCGCGATACCCCATCCGATCGCCGGTCGGCGCCATCCCCTCACCGCCTCACCCTCCCGACGATGGC
>JALXEW010000070.1:10106-24723 GCA_027069285.1 Ardenticatenia bacterium
GATCACCGCCAGGGCGAATCTGGGCAACCTGGTCATCCGACGCCAGCGCCAGGGCTGCATGATCAGTCGGTGAAGCCACTCCAGCCCCAGGCGTCGCATCCAGAGCGGAGCGCGTTTTGCCACGCCGGATATGAAGTCAAATGCCCCGCCGACACCCATCGCGAATCTCACCCCCAGCCTGGGCATGTTCCGGGCGATCCACTTGTCCTGACGCGGCGCCCCATATGCCACGAAGAGTATATCCGCCCCCGATTCCCGGATCATCGCGGCGATCTCATCCTCCTCCTCCGGCGCCGGGGAACCGGCATAAGTGCCCGCCACCATCAGGCCCGGATACCGATCCCGCAATATCCCGGCGGCCCGCTCCGCCACGCCGGGCGCTGCTCCAAGCAGGAATACGCTCAGGCCACGCCTCGCCGCAAGCTCCGCCACCCGCTCAACCATGTCAACACCGGTCACCCGCTGCCGCAACGGCTTCCCCAGTATGCGCGATGCCAGCAACATCCCGACCCCATCCGGCAGGCGCAAATCGGACCTTTGCAACACCAGCCTGAAGACTAAATCCCGCTGCGCGATCATGACGAACTCTGGGTTGACCGTCACCGCATGTACTGCCCTCCCCGATGAGACCTGAGAATCGATGAATTCCAACGCCTCGTCATACGTCACATCATCCGCCGGGACGCCCAACACCTGTAAACCGGTCGGCGACGGCAGATCACGCCCATCAGAGCCGACGCCCAGCAAGGCATGGCCCACCGCGTCATCCCCGCGTTCCATGGCCAACAGGGTATGTGTGGCTTCCAAAATATCCTCCGGCGTCACCATGCGCATACACGTCCGCGCCGGACATCCATTCCGCTGCCCAACTGCCCCACCTACGTACGAGCATGGGCTGCACTCAGACCCGCTCCGCACGATCCTGACGCGCTCCGGCGGCGCCCACGGCCCCCATGCCCGATGATTCGAGGGGCCGAATATCGCCACAACCGGCGTCCCGACCGCAGCCGCCAGGTGCATCACGCCGGAGTCCGCGCCGATGAAGAGATCGCTCCCGGCGATCACTGCCGCAAGCTCCGCCAGCCCCGTCTTCCCGCCCAAATCCAGAGCCTCTCCCCGCATAGCCGCGAGCACCCTGTCCACCCCATCTTCCGGGAGGCCAACCAGGATAACGGATGCGCCGTACCGCTCGATCAAAGAGTCGGCAACTGCGGCAAACCGCTCCGGCTCCCACCGCCTGGCAAGGCTATACCCCCCGCTGCCCGGATGGATCACGATGCGCGGGCGCCGTCCCGGTAAGATAGACCTTACCCGGTCGGCCACATCCGGCGGGATGTAAACCCGCAACGGGAATTGCCGGGCATCCCAACGCCCGCCTCCGTTTCCGGTCAGCAACGAGGCCACGTCCAGCCAGTATTCCACCTCATGCGCGGCCCCGAATCCGCCATCCGGGACGCGATCCGTCAGGAAGAAGCCGCGCCCGTTATCAAGCCCAATCCGCCTCCCGGCACCAACCGCCGTGGCGAGGGCCGCGTATTTGAGCACCCCAAACCGAGTGGTCAGGTGATGCATGATCAGCACGGCGTCGTACCCGCCCCGGCGCAGCTTCCCGGCCAGGGCCATCGCCAGCGCCAGATTCGCCGGCTTGATGGCGTCGGTCGGTCGGTCAAAGGCGAATTTGTTGAACCGGATCACCCCGTCAACCGCCGGGTTACCTTCCAGAACCGGAGCCGCGTGCGGAGTGGTCAGCACATCAATGCGCGCATCCGAAAACGCCCTGCGGAGTTCGGCCAGCGCGGGCGTGATCGTGATCAGGTCGCCTATATCGGCCAGTTTCACTACCAGGATCTTCATCCGGCGGCCTCTTCTAAGGCGAGCAAAGCTTCACGCGCAGCCCGATCCCATGAGAATCGACGCGGCCTCTCCCGCCCGCGCTCGATCAGAGTTTGCCGTAAGTCGCCATCCCCCATCACGCGCCCTATGGCATCGGCGATAGCATCCACATCGGTCGGATCGATCAGCAAGGCGGCATCACCCGCTACCTCCGGCAGCGATGATGTGTTCGAGCAGATCACCGGGACTTCGCAGCGCATGGCCTCCAGAACCGGGAAGCCAAATCCCTCGTAAAGCGAGGGGAATACGAATGCCTCTGCCCCGGTGTATAACGCCGCCAGGTCGGCCTCGTCAACATATCCAGGGAACCGGATGAATTGCCCCAGGCCGGATTCCGGCACTTTGCCGAATATCCCGTGGTGCTTCCATCCGACGGCACCGGCCAGTACCAGCCCCACGTCGCGCCCACCACTTCCGGCCCGGCTGCGCCATAGCGCATACGCTTCTATCAGGCGCTCCAGGTTCTTGCGCGGGTGCAGACTGCCCAGGTGTAGCAGGTACCGTTCCGGCAGGCCGTATTTTCGGCGGATGGCATCCAATCGCCCCGGCGAGCGATCGGGACGTAGGGACTCGTCGGCGCCGGGGTATACGACCCTGATCTTAGCCGCACCTGCCAGGCCAAAACGCAGTAAGTCCCGCCTGGTTGCCTGAGAATCGGCCAGGATGACCGCCGCACGACGGGCACTATGGGCCGTCGCCCACCGCAGGTAAATCCGCTGTGATGCGGTATGCGCCTCCGGGAAGTGCATGTACCCCAGGTCGTGCACGGTAACCACGCCGGGGCCGGGGAATAGGAGCGGTAACGTATGCGCAGGGACGAATGTGACGTCCGGGCGGGAAAAGGCCAGGGCCGCCGCGAACCTGAGATGCGTCCACAGGCGCGGGAACGGTATGATCCGGACTTCCGCATTCGGCACGTCCGGCAGCAGGCCGGGCGAGGGTGACTCACGCAAGTAGAGCAGGAATCTATGCCGCCGCGCCTCCTCCAAACTAAGCATGTGCTGTATCAGGCGCAGTGAGTAAGCCTCGGTGCCGGTGCGCCTAGCACGTGTGATCCGGCTGGCGTCAATCGCTATCAGCATACCGCCTTCTGAAAGCGCTCAAAAACGCGATCACGCCGGCCACTACGAGTATGCCGGGCCAGTATGTGGCGACGGAGGCGATAAATCCGGATGGGAAGGCGTCCAACCCATATGCGAGTCCGATCCCACCGGCAACGATCATACTCAGCCCTGGCAGTAAGGCCCCCCTCTGCCGCCCCACAGCCCATACCAACACCCAGGCACCACCGGCCACGATCAGTGCCGGCGCCCAAATGTATCCAACGTCTATCGGCGGCGCCACGGCCCAGATCACCGCCGCAACGACGGCCCCCACCAGTACGAATCCGCCGACCAGCAATAACCCGTGTTCCACTTTATCGTAAACGAAGTACTTGGGGAGCAGGGAAATGCCCAGGCCAAAAATCAGGCCGGCCACCAGCTCCAACGGTGAGGGCGCCCACTTACCGGTACTCATGGCAGCGGTCAGGCCCAGGCCCGCGATCACTAGTAACATGCCCGGCAGGAGTATCCCGGCCTGGTGCCTGCGCATCTCACGGCGACGTTTGAGTGCGCTTTGTGGAATTTGTCCGCGACCTGCAACGTCCATACCTCAAACCCGCTTTCTCACGAATATGTATATAAATCCCCCCCGGGTTAGAGTATAGGCGATGGGGCCGGAATCCCACAACCGGCAGGTGCCTTCTGGGACGGCAGCGCGTATAATCCCAAAAGGCTAAATCATCCGCCCGGAGGTGTAGCTTGGACTGGACATCGATCTGGGGAGGGCTTACGGAAAGGCTCCAGAGCATACTGACGGATGTGGTGGCATTCGCCCCGGCGTTCATCATCGGCCTGGCGGTTGGGGTGCTGGGGTTCCTGGCGGCCCGCACCGCACGTCAACGAGGTCGTGCCCTGGCCCGTCGGCTCGATTGGCCGCCACAGGTCGAGCAATTGCTGATCTCGCTGGCCTATTATGTGCTGCTGGTTGTCTCGCTGATCTTGATGCTGAGCATATGGGGTGTGGATGTGATCGGGCTGACGGCAGGGCTTGGGATCGGCGGCCTGGTCATCGGCTTCGCGGTACGCGACCTGCTGGAAAATTTCATAGCCGGCGTGCTGTTGCAACTACAGGCGCCATTCAAGGTGGGGGATTATGTGCAGGTAGCTGGCCAGGAGGGGATGGTGACCGATATAACTTTGCGGGCCACCACCATGCGCACTCCGGAAGGCGTCCAGGTGATAATACCCAATGCCAGCGTCTTCAAAAGCACGATCAGCAATTACAGCACTTACGGTTTCCGCCGCGCCGAGATAGAGTTGCAAATAGACCGTTCGTTCCAGGTGGAACGTGCGGCGGCGATATTCCGAAGCGCATTGGAAGGGATTGAAGGGGTGGCATCGGAGCCACATCCCTATCTGATCGCCAGCGAGGTAAGCGGGAACCGCCTCAAGGTGAGGCTGCTATTTTGGGTAGATACCCGCACACACGATATAGTCGAAGTGCGATCAAACGCACTCCGGGCCGTGACCCGGGCAGCCGAGGAGAACGGCCTCGACGTGGCGTGAGCTTTCACGCGCCCGTGACGATCTTGACCCCGGCGCTGGCGCCGATGCGCGTGGCGCCGGCCTCGATCATGGCGAGCGCATCCTCGTACGTGCGGATGCCACCTGCGGCCTTGACGCCCATCTTCGGCCCGACCGTCCGCCGTATCAGGGCCACGTCCTCGACTTTCGCGCCACCGGGGCCGAATCCGGTCGAGGTTTTGACGAAATCCGCCCCGGCATCACGGATTATCTTGCTGGCGGTGACCTTCTCGTCATCGGTCAGCAGGGCGGTTTCGATGATCACTTTCAGGATGGCGCCGCGATCGTGAACGGCGCGGGCCACTTCTTCTATATCCCGGCGCACCGCATCCGAATCCCCGGCCTTGAGCAACCCGATCTGCATCACCATATCCACCTCACGGGCGCCGTCCTCGATGGCACGAAGCGCCTCCGCGACTTTGATGTGCGTGGTATTGGCACCCAGTGGAAATCCAACGACGGTACACACGGCCACGTCGGTGCCGGCAAGCTCGGTGGCGCAAAGTCGCACGTACACCGGGTTGACGCAAACTGCCGCGAATCCGTACTCACGTGCCTCGGCACACAGGCGCTCGATCTGATCCGGCGTGGCATCCGGCTTCAGCAGTGTGTGATCGATCATGCGGGCGAGTCGTCTCCGCTCGTCATCTGGTATAGGCATCGTAGTAATCCTCCCACATCGGCGCCGGATAGGATTCACGGGCGGGTTCATAATCCGGCCTTTGCACCAGGCCCCACCTTTGGGGCGGCCAGTATACGACCAACGCCCTACCGATTATCAGCGACCTATCTATCGGACCGAAGTCATGCGAATCGCGCGAGTTATTACGGTTATCGCCCATCACGAAGAACTGATCCTCGCCGAGGAACCACTCACCGTCGTAACGCGGCTGTGCCGAGATGTAAGGTTCGTCCAAAGGCACGCCGTTAACGTAGACAACGCCGTCGCGGACCACGATGTGTTCGCCCGGCAGCCCGATGATCCGTTTTATCAGCGGGTTGCGGCCACTTCCGTGTGGGTCGTGGAACACGATCACATCGCCGCGTTGTGGCTCGGTGAACCAGTAGTTCGCCCGGCTGACTATCACGTACTCATCATGGTAGAAATTCGGCTCCATGCTGGGGCCATCCACCACAAAGCGGGCAGTGGTCAGGTTCACCAGCACGTAGATGGCCGCCACCAGCAATGCCGTCTCCACCAGGTCCTGGACGAAGCCCAGTATCTTGCCGAAAATCTCAGGCTTTGTGGCGGGCGGTATATCCCATGCTTCCGATTGTGAAGGATATTCTGCCAAATTTGCACCTCAGATTTGATAAGTTTACAATCGAGGGGATTATAGTGCCGGGATGCCTTTGCGGCAATTGCAAAAGCTCAGGAGAGATGCGATGCCCGATGAGGAGAAGAAGAAAAACGGGGAGGAGCGCCCGGACGAGATCGAGATCGAAGGCAATGTCGAGCGGAGTATCATCGGCAGCAACATCGACGGCGGCGAGATCGTGATGGGCGACAAGGTGGCCGGCGATAAAGTCGAAGGCGATAAGGTGGCCGGCGACAAGGTTGAAGGCGATAAGATCTCCATCAGCGGCGGCGGGGTCGTCTTCGGCGGCGACGCCAATATCGAAGGCTCCGTCGTGGCCGGGCGGGATGCGTATGTGGCCGGGCGTGATCAGTATAACATCGAGTCAGTGGGGCCTGGGTCGGCCATCGGGCCGGGTGCGACCGTCAGCGCGCAAAACATCGCAGGTCAGAACATCGTCTACGGCGGGATCAATACCAACCAGATCGAGCTTGGGGAGCTTAAGGCAGCGGTCGAGTTCCTGCTGGACACGGCCAACAATATCCCCGATCCGGAGCTAAGGGGCAAGGCGAATTTCTACATCCATAAAATGGAAAAGGCCCTCGAATTGGATGCGCCGGAAGGGGCCAACCCGAACCTGACGACTTTCCAGAAGGCCGCCGACTGGCTTTTGGATACCGTGCCGGAGCTGGCCGATGATGTGCTCGATCTGCTGGGATTGCCGGTGATCGGCAAGATCGCCAAGGTGGCCGGCAAAGCCTTCGCCGACTGGCTCAAAAACCGCCTCTCCATGTCCGGGTAGAAAGGTAGGATATGCCGGTCTTTCGGTGGATCGCGCTGGCGGCCTGGGTGTTCTGGGTGATCACTTACTGGGCCGGCGGCATACGGGCTTTGGCCGATATACGCAAGGCACTCGCGGCAGGCAACAGGTTAGACGCGGTTATGATGGGCCTCATCTCACTGGCGGGCGCGGTTGTCATCGTGATCGGGGCGGCGATCTGCCTGGGTTACATACGTGTGCACACGGCGGCGTATGCATATGACCCGGCGCTATCGGCGCTCGGCACGCTTGTGACTCTGGCAGGTACGGCGGGGACTTATTACTGCCGTCACCATCTGGGCCGCTTTTGGACGGCTGAGAACGCGCTCGTGGAAGACCACCAGATCGTGGATTCGGGGCCATACGGCCTGGTTCGCCATCCGATCTACACCTCGGCCATAGTGATGTACGTCGGGACTGCGATGGTATTTACCACGTGGTGGGTGTGGATCGCGTGCGCGGTCGCCATTACTGCCTATGTGGTCAAGACGGCGGACGAGGATAGGTTCCTGGCGGCCAACCTGCCAGGCTACGACGAATACTCCGGGCGCGTGAGGTATCGCCTGGTACCCGGCCTGTGGTGAGGCCCCGACCGAAGTCATAGTCAAAAGCAAGGGTTCTGCAGCATGGCGCGGCCATGTCGCCTGCGCCGCTCCTCTTTGTATTCCTCGCAATAGACCCCATACTCCCGAAAACGATCGGCCATCGGCGGAACGGATGACGCTCGCAACGCCCCTTAATATTGGGAGGTGCGTATGGAGCGGATGTGCGTAAAGGCGCTTGGCGAAAGGCGGATCGGGGGCTACCTGGTGGTCTGGGGCGGGCCGGACCAGGCTGATCTGACGGGCGAATACTTCACGCCACAAACCGAGCTGGGCCTGGACTGGTATGACCGCCGTCCGGTGCTCTATCACCACGGCCTGGATGGGGCGCTCAAGGCCGAGCCGGTCGGCGTGATAGACACGCTGCGGCGAGATGAGGTCGGGGTCTGGGCCGAGGCACAGCTCATGGAGCATAACCGCTATGTGGAGGCGATCATGGAGCTGGTGCGCAAGGGAGTCCTGGCCTGGTCTAGCGGGAGCCTGCCGCACCTGGTGGAGGTGGAGCCGGATGGGAAGATCGTACGCTGGCCAATAGTCGAAGGCAGCCTGACTCCGACCCCGGCCCAACCCAGGCTGACCGAGGTGACGGTTCTCAGGAGCGCGTGTAAGGCTCTGGGGATTCGGGATGATTTTTGGGAGGTTGATGGTATGGATGAGAGTAGGGCAAATTCGGATGTGAGCCGGGAACGGGAATCGGCACCGGTGCGCAGGTTGCCGATGGGCAACGATCTGCGGGTGACACGCAGTAGCAAGTACGCCGACTTGAGCGCACCGGATATGGCGCTGATGCATACCCTTCTACGCGGGGCACCGGGTGGCCGATGGAATCCGGGGGATGCGTTCTTCCGGGAGTTGGCCGATAAGGCCCAAAAGGCCATACGTACCGGCGAGCTGGACGGGGCGGCATTGCGCTCCCTGCCTATCAAGGCAGACGAGCTGAATTATTCGACTCTGACCGGGTTCGGCGATGAGTGGGTGCCTGATGTGTGGGCATCGGCGCTTTGGACACGGGCACGGGCCGAGAACGTGATCGCGCCGCTGTTCACCATGATCGAGATGCCGTCGAATCCGTATGAGCTGCCCATCGAGGGGTCAGACCCAAGTGTGTACCTGGTGCCGGAAACCACCGATGAGGCCCAGTTGACGCTCGGCGCGGGTAATCCGATACCCGATAGCAAGATCGGCACCGGGAAGGTACAGCTTTCGGCCAAGAAGTTGGGTCTGCGAGTCGGGTTTTCCGGCGAATTGGCCGAGGATAGCGTGATCCCGGTGATCTCGGCGTGGCGTGCACAGGCGATCCGTGCGATGCAGGAGGCGATAGACCACGTGATCCTGAACGGGGACACGACTAACGCCGCCACCGGCAATATCAACTCCGACGATGCCGATCCGGCAGACAACGAGCCGTATCTGGCGTTCGACGGGTTGCGACATCTGCCACTGGTGGAAAACACCGATAACGCCAAAGATGCCTCCGGGGCGATCAGCCTGAGCCTGATGCGCGATACCCGGTTCCTGATGCCGCTGCGGTATGCGCTACGGGTTGACGATCTGGCCTGGATCGTGGATGCGTTCACGTATGCCGATCTGCTGGGTCAGGAGCAGCTGGTGACGGTGGATAAGTACGGCCCGAACGCGACGGTGATCACCGGCGAGATCGGCAAGGTGGATGGCGTCCGGGTGCTGGTCAGCCCGCAGATGGGGTTGACGGAGGCCGATGGCAAAATCAGCGCGACTCCTGCCAATAACACGCAAGGCCAGGCGTTGCTGGTATATCGTCCGGGCTGGGTTGTGGGGTTCAGACGCCGCGTATCCGCCGAGGTGGTGAGGATTCCGTATTATGACGCCTACCAGCTGGTCGTGACGGTCAGGATCGCGCTCGGACGGTTCGATGATGAGGTGGCGGCGGTTCTGTATAACATCACGGTGTGAGGATGAACGAATACGCTACCCTGGGTGAGTTGCGGGAGTATTTGGGCCTGGGCGAGGCCGATACCGACGATGACGTCCTGCTGAAGCGGCTGCTGCGTAACGCCAGCCGGATAGTGGACGCGGTCTGCGGACGGCATTTCTACCCGCTGAGGGGGCAACGTTCGTATACCGTCTCCGGCGATGATGAGGTGACTCTCCTGGGCGCCGACTTGCTGGAGGCGGAGTCGCTGACCGATGCGAATGGGGCCGAGGTCAATTCCGAATCCTATTGCCTGTGCCCGCTCAACAGCCTGCCCAAAGGCTGGATCGCATGGGTATGGCCGCAGGTGGGCGAGTTGACTCTGACCGGGATATGGGGCTACCACGACGATTGGCCCAACGCATGGGGCGATAGTAACGACTCGGTTCAGGACGATCCCCTGACGGCGGATTCGACGGTGGTTTCCGTCTCCGATGCCGATGGCGAGGATTCCGATGGGGTATCTCCGCGCTTCCGCGCAGGACAGTTGATCCGGGTGGGGACCGAATATATGGCGGTGCTGGAGGTTGACGCGACGGCCAATACGCTGACGGTTCGACGTGGCGTCAACGGGACGGTCGCAAGCCAGCACGCTAAGGGGAGTGCCATCTCGATCTATCGCCCTCCGGAACCCATCGCCCAGGTGACGATCTGGCTGGCGGCGTGGCTTTACCGCCAACGGGATTCGATCGGGCAGATGCCGCCGCTGCCGGAAGGGATATTCGATACGCTCTCACCGCTCCAGAGGCTGCGGCTGGGTTAAGGTCTGGCCGGGCGGCTCCAAAAGGGGTCGCCCGGTTCCCGTATCGAGGCTGTCGTCGGGCAAAGGCATCTCGGATCAAACGGGCAGGGCCTGTAGGAGGTGGGCTTCCGGCAGGCCCACCGGCGCCGGACGGGCAATGGCCAGGGCGACGATCACCAGTACTACCACTATCACCAGGGCTACCACGGCCACTATTGCGACTATGGGTACCCCGGTATCGCCGCCGCTTCCCTGGTTGATGTTGATGTCGCCTCCGGCGATGTTCTCGGCTTCTACTTTGGAACCCGGCCCGATTGCCGATCCCGGCCCGACGCTGCCGATGTTGTACTGATCACGTTCGGCTTCGTACTCACCCCTGGCTTGACTATCCTCGCTCATCCTGCTTCCTCAACATGAGCACGCCGATGCGGTCACTCTTCTTCAGACCTGGCCAGAGCTTCCAGGCGGGCCTCCACATCGTCGGCAAATGGGTATTCGTAGAAACGGCTCCAGAACTGCAGCCATTCGTATTCAAATGTGGCGCCCCTGAGCCGCTCCACGGCTTCCAGGATCAGGCCGTGGTAGTAGTGGCGGGTGGCGGTTTCTTCCAGGGCCAGGGCGCTTTCGATGGCGGTGAGCGCGGCGCTCAGGTGCGGGTTATCGGGGGCGGCGTCCGGCGCGGTACCCAGCTCGTAGTGTGCCCTGGCCTGGTATTCGTATGCGTCTGCAAGCTGGCTGCCGGAAAGTTCGCCGCTGTTGGCCACTGCTATGAGGGTCTCGATCCCTTCGTCGTATTCGCGTGTCAGCACGAGCAGTTGGCCGCGCATTAGTTCGAGATCGGCGCGATCCGGGAATAGCTCCAGGAGGGTCTCCACGTCCGAAAGCGCTATCCGGTAGCGACCGGTGTGGAAAGCCGCCAACGCACGCCCCTCCCGCGCCTCCGGGCTTTCCATGATCCTGAGCGCCCGGTCGAAATCCTCGAACGCTTGCTCGTATCGGCCCCTATCCATATACATGCCGCCCCGCTCAATCAGGGCAACAGCTACGTCCGGGCTTGACGATCTGACCGAGAGGGCGCGATCGTAGGCTTCCAGGGCCATATCCAGGTTACCTTCCATGTACCTGGCGCGGCCAAGCAGGGCATACCCCTGGATGCTGCCGGGGAAGAGGTGGAGGTAGGTTTGCAGGTCGAGCACTGCGGCGCCATATCGCCCCAGGGCCAGGTCGGCACGTGCCAGCAGCAGGTGGGCCGGCTCGGAGATCGGGTCTATGTAAAGGGCCAGGTGGGCGTCACGGGCAGCTGCTTCCGGGTCGCCGCGAGCCAGGTTTATCTCCCCCCGCGTGACGATCAGGTTCACGTCATACGGACGCCGCTCGATCAGCCGCTCGATCTCACGAAGTGCTTCGTCGTACTGCTCGATTGCCATGTAGGCGCGGGCGAGCGTGGTGGAGGCAAATACCAGCATCGGGTCGCCGGAAAGGGCGGTTTGGGCTTCTTCGATGGCCTCGTCGAATTCGCCTTGCATGAGGGCAAGGTAGGCCAGGCCGGCGTGCAGGAGCGGGAGATCGGCTTTGGCAAGTCCCTCACGCAGGGCATCTTCGCCCCTGCTCAGATCGCCCAGTTCCGCACGGCACAGCCCTTCGTAGAAGTACGATTCGGGCAGTTCCTCTCTGGCGACCTGACGGGCGCGTTCGATGCTTTCCAGGGCCGCTTCGCATTCCCCTACCGACCAATACTGGATGGCATCTTCCATGTCCGGATAGTCCGCACGGGGGGTGCGGAATGGGATCGGGGTGCGGGTGAGCGCGCCGGCAAAGCCGAATGCCTCGGTTCCCGCCGGGACTTCAGGTGGGTATGTGGGGCTGGGCGTATAGGTATGTTCGAGCGTGGGCGACGGGGTAGGGGTGAGGCCGGGAGTTGGCGTTGCGGTCGGGGTGCTGGTGGGGTAAGGCGTCGGCGTGGGACGGGCAGCCATCTCTGAGACGCGCGGGATTATCAGTGCCAGACATCCGCCGACTATGCCCAATACGATCAGTGCGCCTAATGTGATCAGGCCGATCGATGCCCAGGCGATGCTACGCTCACCAATTCTACCGCCCTTTTTGCGCACCCATTCGATCTGTGGCCCGCTGCTTTTCAGCGCCCTGTATTCCGCGACGATGGCATCCAGGGCGTTTTGCGCTCTGGCGAGCTTCTTCTCATCAGGCAGGGGCACGGTAACGGTTTGCTCCGTTTCCGGCTCCGGTGAGGCGCCGAGTGCCCGCAGCCCCTTGATCGCCATCTCGTTATTTGGGTTTATGGCGAGGATTTTCCGCAGGCAGAATATCCTTTCGCGGTTATCCTTTGCCACGCTGGCCATCCAGAGCCAGGCAGCCTCGCTTTGTGGGTCGAGGCGGATGGCCTGTTGGAGGAGGCGGCGGGCCTGTTCTTTATCCCCCGCCTTCGCCGCAGCTATACCTTGCCGGAGTATGTCATTTGCCGATTCGGCCATAATTGCAACACAAGGGGTTGTAAATGATTCGCCGCGCTAACGTCCGTATTGTACCCCAACCGGCCCGCGCCGGATAGTCCGCCACTCAACTGGCAATACCGCCATCCCCCGGTGTATCATGGAGTTGTTCAAGGCGGAGGCGAATTATGATATGTCCCCGGTGCGGGAATACTCAGTGGGAGTTTGTCGAAAGTATAGGCACTATGAGGTGCACCGCCTGTGGCTTCCGGCTGTTCCAGGATGGCGTCGGGCGTCCCAGGCGTCCCAAGCCGTCGGGCCAAAGGAAATCGGATAGGCCATCCCCACACCCGACCGGCGATAGAAGGCCGCCGGTGCACATAGACCTGCCATTTGGCCTGGACCTGGAAAGGATCGAGGCGGATTCCGAGCGGGATGCGATCCGTATGCGCAGCCGGTGTACGGATGCCATGTATGCCCTGGCACGCGGCGATAGGAAAGGGGCCAAAAAGGCTTTGCTTTCGGCTTTGGAAATTTCGGAAAATTACGCGGATGCCTGGCTCTTTTTGGCAGGTCTGGCCGATAGCGCCGAGGAGCAACGCGAGTATCTGGAACACGTGCTGGCGTGCGATCCGGGTAATCCGCTGGCGACTAAGGCGCTGCTAGAGCTGGATGGGCTGCCGGGAGATGAGCCGCCCCCAGGCGAGGCGGTCGAGCCGGGGCAGGTGGCAGGCAAATTGCTGATCTGCCCAAACTGCGGCGGACGTCTGGAATACGACGAGCGGGAGCGAGAGGTTACCTGTTACCACTGTGGCTATCTGATCCTGGATGCGGATGAGTTGGCCAGGCACGCGCGTCAGTCGACTTTGGTAGAGGGTTTGCTCAGGCGCAAGAGCCGGGCAATCAGCTGGGATATAGGTGAGAAGTGGCTGCGCTGCGCCGGATGCGGCGCTATCACCACGTTAACCAGGCGCATGTTGACCGCTACGTGCCGGTTCTGCGATTCCCGCCACGTTATCCTGGAAAGTCCCGGCTACCGCTTTGAGCAGCCGGACTTGATCGTGCCGTTCTCGCTGGATGAGGATGATGCGAAAGCCGCCCTGGAACGCAAGTTACGAAGCGGCATCCGCGCCATCACCCGCTTTTTTGCCGATCCCATCGCCAATGTGGAGCTGCAAGGGGCCTATTTGCCATTCTGGGCGTTCGACGCCGAGATGGAGGTGATATGGCATCATCCGGACGAATTCGAGGCGCAGAGGAGAACGGTGCTGCTGGGCGATGTGCTTTATTTCGCGGCCTCATCACCTCCCAGGGAGTTCGTGGAAAGGCTGGAGACGTTCGATCTCACCCAGGGCGTGGATTATGATCCGAGATTGCTGGTAGAATATCCCGCCGAGCTTTACGATGTGGACGCCATGAGGGCATCTATTGAGGTGCGGAGTAAGTTAACCGGCATCGCGATCGACCGTACCGAGATCGACTTCATGGCCGGGGGGGTCTCGTGGGATTACGATAACATCAAGGCCGTCACCGGTTTTATGACGTACCGTCTGGTCTTGCTCCCGGTCTGGGTCGGGCGCATGGTGGAGGTGGACGGGGATACACGTCGGGTCCTGGTCAACGGCCAAACCGGTGAGGTGGTGCTTGGGAAGTTGCGTAAAAGATGACCGATTATACGATCGACGAGTTGATCTGCGTCTGTATCGCCCGCCAGGTGCGCGATGGCGATATGGTGGTGCAGGGGATCGCAACCCCATTGGTGGCCGCCGGTTACATCCTCGCGAGGATGACGCACGCGCCGAATTTGATCTTCGCCTCGGCCATAGGACAGGGACTTTGCCGCGATTGGGCGCCTTTGGGCGTCGCGCGGATCGAGGACTTGTGGCTGGGCAAGGCCATGTTCACCCTGGGATTCACTGCGGCGGTGACCGAGTTGATGCCCCGATTCAACCCAAAGGAGTTCTTCCGCCCGGCCCAGGTAGACCCATTCGGCAATTTCAACAACATCGCCATAGGCAGGGACTATCGCCGGCCCAGGATGAGGCTTCCGGGCGTGGGCGGGATTCCGGACGTGACCGGCTATCTGACCGACGTCTACCTCTACGTGCCCAGGCACTCGCGCGTCACCTTCGTCGAAAAGGTGGACTTCGTGAGCGGGCTGGGCCACACTCCAGACCGTAAAAGAGGGGCCGGTCCCCGCTACCTGGTAAGCGATCTGGGCCAGTTCGACTGGG
>JALXEW010000071.1 GCA_027069285.1 Ardenticatenia bacterium
CCATTAAGGCGGTCCCCCCGGTTCCCCCGCCCCCGGCGGTAACGCAGGAACTTGCCTCACACCAAAAGCCGACCGGGGAACATCCGGCACCACCACCACCAACCCAACAGACGATAACATACGCCCAGGCGGAAATCCCGGCACAACCGATAACCGAGCCGCAACCCACCCCTGCCGAGATCGAGTGGGCATGGGCACCGGCCCCTAATCCGCCACCCCAACAGGAAGTCGATGGGGTGACTCTCCAGCCGGGCAATGCCGTGGCGGAAGCCCCGGAGGAGCCACAAGCCGGGCAATATCTGGAGATCACGCTGCCGGAGATAAGGTTGCCACGCCTGCGGCCACTACCGATGATAGCGGCGTTGCTGCTCCTGATGGGGGCCGTCGCAGCACTGATATACTCCGCCGGCCAGAAGACGGTGACAATCGAGGTGGATGGCGAGGAGATAAGCCTGACCACCAGGCAAAGCCGGGTCGAATATGCGCTGGCGGAGGCCGGCATTCCGCTAAACCCCGCCGATCTGGTCAGCCCGGCGCTGGATTCCCCACTCGAATCCGGTATGACGATCAGGGTGGAACACGCCCATATGGTGGTGATCGAGGTAGATGGCACCATCACGCACGTGTTCACCCGCCAGACAGACCCGGAATCCATTCTGGCAGAGGGGGGTATCAGGCCAGGCCCACAGGATCGCATAGAGGTCTATGGCGAGGGGCCTTACCCGCCGGTGATCAGGGTGCTCAGGGCGTCGGAGTTGACGGTGGATGATGACGGTGAGAGCACGGCCATGATAACGGCGTGCGCCAGGGTCGGGGAGGCTCTGGAGGAAAACGGGATACGATTGATCCGCGCCGACCGCCTGATCCCCGACCCGATAAGCCCTATATCCCCCGGCCTATCGGTCAGGATCACCAGGGCAACGCCGGTAACGGTGGAGGTGGACGGACGCACGCTCGAAAGCGCTACCTTCGCCACCACGGTCGGGGAGGTGCTGGACGAGATGGGGGTCGAATTGGGGCCGTTGGATTATGTAACCCCGCCGGCACACTCTCAGGTGGAGCCGGATATGAGTATAACGGTCGTGCGGGTAAGCGAACGCCTGGCTACGGAGCAGGAGCCGATACCGTTCGAAACCATCTGGCGCCCAGACCCGGAGTTGGAGCTGGATCACCACAGGATCGTGCAAACCGGATCGCCAGGCGTGCGGGAAAGACGGATCAGGATACGGTACGAGAACGGGGTGGAGGTGAGCCGGGCGGTACAGGACGAGTGGGTGGCCCAGGAACCGGCATCCCAGGTGATCGGGTACGGCACCAGGATAGTGGTGCGCACAATGGATACACCGGATGGGCCAATAGAATATTGGCGCGTGATCCGTATGTTGGCAACTTCGTATACGGCCAGCACGGCAGGGACTCCGCCCGACCATCCGGCATATGGAATTACCGCCGTGGGATGGGAGATGAGGCGCGGCATCGTGGCAGTTGACCCGGCGGTGATCAATCTGTACTCGCGGGTTTACGTGCCGGGATATGGCTTCGGCGTGGCAGGGGATACCGGCGGCGCGATCAAGGGACGCCGAATCGACCTGGGATACGATGAGGACGATTTCGAGTACTGGTACACGTGGGTGGATGTGTACATCCTGACGCCCATACCGGACGAGGATCAGATCAGATGGGTGATCCCGCAATGACGGAGCCAACCCTGGCCCAGTTGATGGGCTACCCGGCCAATGCCAGACTGCTTATAGTCCACGCGGATGATGTGGGCATGTGCGTGCCGTTCAACGAGGCCACGGAGCAGGCCATGAACATGGGCACGGTGACATGCGGCTCGGTTATGACGCCCTGTCCCGGATTCGAGGACGCGGTCAGGAGATTCGCCCGCAGGCCGGAGTTTGACCTGGGCGTGCATCTGACGTTAACCAGCGAGTGGCGCACGTACCGATGGGGGCCGTTAACCGCCGACGAATCCCCAGGTCTGGTGGACGCCGAGGGGTTTTTCCATCGCCGACAAAAGGCAGTATGGGCCAACGCGACTCCCCAGGAGGCCGAGCGTGAGTTCCGGGCACAGATAGACCGCGCTATGGCCCACGGATTCAAGCCGACACACCTGGATAATCACATGGGGACGGTAACCAGGCTGCCGTTCCTGGAAGTATACTTTAAGGTGGCAGCCGATTACAGGATACCGCCGCTGGTAGCCCGCTCGATCCCGGTATACCCGGCCCCGCCGGAGGGGTTGGATATGGCACGCAGGTATGGGTTCCCGATCCTGGACTCGGTGGCACCGGTGCCGTACTTCGGGCCGGTGATCACGCAATGGTGGCGCATGGCGAGGATCCTCAAGCGATTGCCGCCGGGCGTCTCTCAGATGGTGGTTCACCTGGCGCCGAATATGAGGAGCATACGCCACATCGTGCGATGGCATCCCATCGGGCCGAGGGCGGTCAAGGATTTCCAGATAGTGACCTCACCCAGGTTCAAAAGGCTGCTGGAGCGACTGGATATACGCCTGATCGGCTGGCGTGAGGTGATGGAGTTTTACCGCAACGGAGGAGCTGCTCTGTAGACATGTCCGGCTTTTGCCTTTCGGGTCGGGTTGTGTACAATCACGGCTATCCTGTTTTTAGGGCCGTGCCCCTTTGAAGATGCGCGATCTGATCGTTGCCCTGGATATTGAAACGACCGGGCTTGACCCCAATCGTGATGCGATCATCGAGATTGGAGCGGTGAAGTTCCGTGGCTACGAGGTGCTGGATACCTGGTCTACCCTGGTCAATCCGGGGCGCCCCCTCTCCCCCTACATCGTGCAGTTGACCGGAATAACTCAGGCCGACGTGAATTCGGCCCCCCCGTTGAGCAAGGTACTGCCCTCGCTGAGACGATTCGTGGGCGATGCGCCGGTGCTGGGCCATAATATCGATTTCGACCTGGGATTCCTGCGGGCACGCGGCGCCCTGCTGCAAAACCCGGCGCTGGATACTTATGAGCTTGCAAGTGTGCTGCTCCCAAATGCCACAAGGTATAGCCTGAGCGCGCTGGCACGCGAGTTGGGGGTGCCGCTGGAAAGCGCACACCGCGCACTCGACGACGCGATGGCAACCCGTGGGGTGTATCTGCGGCTTTGGGAAAAGGTGCTCAAGTTACCCTTGAGCCTGCTGGAGGAGATCGTCAGCGCGGCCCAGGGGCTGGATTGGGAGGCTTTGCCGGTATTTTACGCGGCGTTGCGGGAACGGGCACGCAGGACACGCATTGGCCAGGAATCCGTGCGCAGGCCCGACCCCAGGACGGAGTTGATCGAAATATTCGGCCCAAGTCCCGCCGGGTGGGAGACGTTGCAGCCGAATGATAGCCTCATCCCACTGGATGTGGACGCATTGGCGGAGCTTTTCGCGCCCGGAGGGCCGATCTCACGGGCATTCGACGATTATGAGTACCGCCCACAGCAGGTTGAGATGATGCGCTCGGTGGCCAGGGCGTTCAACTCCGGCAGGCACTTGATGATCGAAGCCGGGACCGGCACGGGCAAGTCGATCGCTTATCTGGTGCCGGCGATCTACTGGGCGGTGCAAAATAACGAGCGGGTGGTGATCTCCACCAACACCATCAACCTGCAGGAGCAGCTCCTCGAAAAGGACATCCCACTCATCCGCAAGGCGCTGGGGATAGATTTCGAGGCGGCGGTCCTGAAAGGGCGGAATAATTACCTTTGCCCCCACAGGCTGGCGATATTGCGCCGCAGGAAGCCCGGTAACGCGGCTGAGATGCGAATGCTGGCCAAGATATTGGTCTGGCTGCGGGAAAGCACAACCGGGGATCGGCAGGAGATCAGCCTGCGGGGGGCCGATGAGGCCGGGATATGGCAAAGGCTATCCGCAGAGGATGAGGGCTGCACGGTGGAACGATGCGCAACCCATATGCACGGGGCCTGCCCGTTCTATAAGGCCAGACGCGCGGCGGAGAGGGCACATATCCTGATCGTGAACCACGCGCTGCTGCTTTCGGACGTGGCGGTGGGGAATAGGGTGCTGCCGCCGTATCACTATCTGATCATCGACGAGGCCCACCACCTCGAAAGGGCTACCACCGGCGGCCTGAGCTTCCATTTGAACAAGACGGCGCTCAAGCGTTATATCTCCGATCTGGGCAGCCCTAAGACCGGGCTTTTGGGCGATATTCTGGGCGCGTGCCGTCAGACAATCCCACCGGATTTTTACGATCAGCTCGCCGATTATGTGAATCGCATCCATGAGGCGGCTTCGGCAACTCCGCACTATATAGATACGCTCTTCGATGAGCTACGGGAATTCATAGCCGATAACGTCAAGCTCCAGTCATCGGAATATACGCAGCCGGTCAGGATCACCGATACGTTGCGAACCAGGCCGGGCTGGGGCCGCGTGATGGATGCCTGGGAGAAGTTAAGCAGGTTCACGTCCGCTATTGCAGAGGCGATGCAAAGGCTCGCCGGTGGACTGGGCGACCTGGCGGCCTTCGACATCCCCAATTACGACGATCTGGTCGGAGATGCGATGTCGGCATCCAGGCGATTCCGGGATGTGCACAGGCAGATGAAGGCACTCTTTGCGGAGCCGGCGGAAAATACCATCTACTGGGCGGAGTTGGGGCCGAATAACGGGCGGCTCTCGCTGCACGCCGCGCCATTGCACGTAGGGCCGCTTTTGCAAAAGCATCTCTGGAGCGCCAAAGATACGGTCGTGATGACGTCGGCGACTCTGACTACGGCGGGCGCATTCGACTACATCCGCGAGCGCCTGAACGCACACGATATGGACGAGTTGGCCGTGGGGTCGCCTTTTGACTACGAATCAGCCACATTGCTATACCTGCCAACGGATATACCGGAGCCTTCGGAATGGCAGAAGTACCAGGAAACCGTGGAACAGACGCTGATCCGACTCTGCAAGGCGACCGAGGGCCGTACTATGGTGCTCTTCACGTCCTACAGCCAGCTACGCCGGACAGCGGAGGCCATCTCCGGGCCGTTGGCCGCCGCAGGGATAACGGTGCTGGAGCAACGGGCGGATATTTCGCGCACTCAGTTGCTGGATGATTTCCGCACCGGCGATAAGATGGTACTGCTGGGCACCAGGTCGTTTTGGGAAGGGGTGGATGTCCCCGGAGAGGCGCTCAGCGTCCTGGTGATCGTCAGGTTGCCGTTTACCGTGCCCAGTGACCCGATCTTCGCGGCCAGATCGGAGATGTTTGAGAATTCGTTTGAGCAATACGCCGTGCCAGAGGCGGTGTTATTCTTCCGGCAGGGATTTGGCCGCCTGATCCGAACCAAGACGGATCGCGGCGTGGTGGTGATCCTGGATAGGAGGGTAACCAGTAAGCGCTATGGACAGGCGTTCCTGGATTCGTTACCGACGTGCACGATCAGACGTGCACCACTTGCGGAGCTTCCTGTTGCCGCCAAAAGGTGGCTGAACGAGCCAAGAGGGGAGTGATGTCGGAGGAGAAACCGCTGATCTTGCTCACTAACGATGATGGTATCCGTTCTCCAGGCCTGTGGGCCGCTGCCGAGGCGCTCAGTGAGCTGGGATGGGTGCTGGTGGTGGCGCCGCGTACCCAGCAAACCGGCGCCGGACGTAGCCTGCCGGTCTCCAGCGGCGGCGGTATACACGAGGAAAAGCTGACGATCAAGGGCAAGGAGTGGACGGTATTCGCCATAGAAGGTTCACCCGCCCAGGCGGTGCAACACGGGTTCCTGGAGCTGGCACATCGCAAGCCCGATCTGGTGGTATCCGGAATTAATTACGGTGAGAATCTGGGAACCGGGGTGACCGTCTCCGGCACCGTGGGGGCAGCTCTGGAAGCAGCCGCCCTGGGAGTCCCGGCGTTGGCCGTATCACGACAGGTGGACATCAGCCTGCACCTGTCATACGATCGGATCGATTTCTCCGCCGCCGCGTACTTCACGCGGCTATTCGGCGCCTGGATGCTTTCCCACGTGCCGCCGCATGATGTGGATGTGCTTAAGGTGGACGTGCCGGAGAACGCTACTCCCGATACGCCCTGGCGGGTGACCCGGCTTTCCAGGCGACGGGTGCACTGGCCCACCCCGCCTGAGCGCACATCTGACGGTTCCGGACGGCTTGGGTATAAGCGCTCGGTGCGCCCGGAGGAGGCGGAACCAGACTCCGATGTATACGCGGTTTTGCACGAGGGTATCGTTTCGGTAACGCCGCTCAGCCTCGATCTCACTTCTCGGATCGACTTGCAGGCTTTTGAAAGGGAGTTAGCAAATCAGGAGGGATAGGTTCGGTGATCCGGATAGGTACAAGCGGGTATTCCTATCGGGATTGGGTGGGGCCGATCTATCCGGCAGGGACGGCCCCGCAGGATTTCCTGAAGTTTTACTCCAGGTTGTTCGATACCACCGAGATCAACTTCACGTTTTACCGTATGCCCACTCCGAAGATGTTGGGGAGGTTGGCCGAAAAGGCGCCCGATGATTTCCTCTTCTCGGTAAAGACGCCCCGCACGATCACTCACGAGCGAACCGGTAACCCCATATCCGAGATGTCCAGGTTCCGCCGGGCGCTGGAGCCGCTCATAGAAGCAAACGCCCTCGGTTGTGTGCTTGTTCAGTTCCCCTATAGCTTCCGCGCGACCAGGGCCAATAGGGAGTACCTGGAAAGGTTACGCGACGAGCTTGATGATGTGCCGATAGCCGTTGAATTCCGACATGTCGGTTGGATCAATGAGGAAACTTTCGACCAGTTGGCCGGGCTGGATATGGGCTTTTGCTGCGTTGATATGCCCCGCCTGCGAGGTTTGATCCCGCCGATAGCCAGGGTCACCGGGCCGGTGGCCTATGTGCGCTTCCACGGCAGGAACGCACAAAAGTGGTGGCGGCACCAGGAGGCATGGGAGCGTTATGATTATGCCTATTCTGATGAGGAGCTATCCGAGTGGGTGCCCAAAATCCACCGGCTGGATCAGGAGGCGTCGCTGACATTGGTCTACGCCAATAATCACTGGCAGGGCAAGGCCGTCAAGACCGCTCAACGGCTACGCGAGCTGCTGGAGGAATAACCGGCGCCGGCCCGACCGATCGACCTCACGCACGCTCTATCTCGGTGGGGCTTTGGCGCATCAGGGCGGCCTCGATCAGGCCCTCGATGAGTTGCCTGTCCAATCTGACGCTGTGTTCTTCCAGGTAGGCCCTGGCGAAGGCGAGGGCATAATGCTTTTTGGCCTCCGGGACGTTTTCGATGTATCCCTGGATCGCGCTGTGTTCTGCGGCCATGACGGCGGCTTCGATGGCCCTATCCACTATCGCGCTGCGCGACAGCGCCCCATCGGTAGGCTCGTAGTAAAGCCGAAATTCCTCGGCGGCGACCATGCCGGCCAGGAGATCATCCGGCACCGAGATGCCGTATAAATCCAGGTACCGCCCGGCTATTTCGTTGGCTTTAGCGGTGCGCCCGGCGTGATCGAGGCCTTCCCTGCGCCCGATGGCCTCGGCGGCCCTGACCGCTTCCGATACGGCTTTATCGAGCAC
>JALXEW010000072.1 GCA_027069285.1 Ardenticatenia bacterium
TCCCAAAGGAAAAGCTGGTCGGCCTGGTGGAAACCGTCCGGGAAGCGGTTGCCCAGGTGCCCGATCTGACCTGGTTCGAGGTGATCACCATCCTGGCGTTCCTTTACTTCGCCGAGGCGGGGGTGGTGGCGGCGGTGATCGAGGTGGGACTCGGCGGCAGACTGGATGCCACCAATATCATCACCCCGGTCGTATCGGTGATCACCAGCCTCAGCTATGACCATACGTACCTGCTGGGCAATACGTTGGCCGATATAGCCCGCGAGAAGGCCGGGATCATTAAACCGGGCGTGCCGGTGGTCAGCGCCCCTCAGCCGCCGGAGGCCCTGGATGTTTTGGAGTCGGTCGCCGTGGAACGTGGGTCACCGTTGATCCTGGTCGGCAGGGATTGGGTCTTCGAGGTGATCTCGGCGTCACCTGTCGGGCAGCGGTTCAGGGCGGGGCCTGCGGATGGGCCGCAGCGTGAATATTGGACTCCGTTGCTGGGGGCACATCAGATCGTCAATGCCACGGTCGCCCTGGCGGCTATGGACGCAGCCGATAAGTCTGGGCGGCTCGCGATCCCATCCAGGGCGAGACGTGAGGGGTTGCGGCGCGTTAACTGGCCGGGCCGCCTGGAAGTCGTCAGGCGCGAGCCGTGGCTGGTGCTGGACGCGGCGCATAACGAGGCCTCGGCACTCAGATTACGGGCGGCATTGGATGACCTATTCCCACACGAACGGAGTATAATAATCTTCGGCGCATCGGAGGATAAGGACATCCGCAGCATGTTCGCCGCGTTATTGCCTGGGGTGGAGCATCTGATATTGACCCAGGCGGTTCACCCGCGTGCCATCGATCCGGATGAACTGGTCGAGATCGCCAAAGAGGTGGGATTCGCGGGCGAGATCGAGATCGTTGTGCCGGTGGCGGATGCGCTGGCGCGGGCTTTGGAACTTTCCAGGCCAACCGATCTGATCTGCGCAACCGGATCGTTGTTCGTGGTGGGCGAGGTTCGGGAGGCCTGTGGCCTCGATCCGACTTATGCGGCCTATCTGGCCGCCCAGGCGCCATGCCAACAGAAGATCAGCCCCGGAGGGGAGCCGTCTGAGGTAAGCGACGAGACCGGGGCAGAATCCGTCGAATTGTAACCTGAGGGGAAAGATGTTTGGATACGGACCGGGAGATTTTTATAACATAGAAAATGCGGAGCCGGATGAAGAGGGGTTGATAGAGCTTCCGCTGATACCGTTGAGAGACCTGGTGATCTACCCCAACATGATATTGCCGCTGCTCGTGGGGCGCGAACGTACCCTGGCAGCCATCCACGCGGCACAGGCCGCAAACGGCACCGTCCTCGCCGTGGCTCAGATCGATCCGTCGATACACGATCCATCGCCGCGAGACCTTTATGGCTTTGGCACCGAGGTGGCACTCAGCCGCATGATGCGTATGCCGGAAGGCGACTCCACCGTGTTGGTTCAGGGGCGGCGCCGGGTCGAGATAGTGGAATTTTTGCAAACCGAGCCGTATTTCGTGGTGCGCGGGAGGCCGATCTACGAGGATAATGCCAGGCCGCGTGAAGTCGAGGCGCTGATGCGGGCGGTGCTGACGCTTTTCGAGAAATGTTCCTCGCTCAGCGATAATATCCCGGAAGAGGCCTACATCTACGCAATGAACATCGAGGAGCCGGGTTGGTTGGCCGATCTGGTTGCTGCCTCGCTCAACCTCTCGCTGGAGGAGCGGCAGATAATACTCGAAACCACCGAGCCGCGTGACCGACTTCACAGGGTCAGCGTGCTTCTGGGTCGCGAGCTGGACGTATTGGAGCTGGAAGAGCAGATACATTCCCAGGTACAGCGCGAGGTTGACCGCAGCCAGCGTGAGATGTTCCTGCGTGAGCAGATGCGCGTGATCCAAAGCGAACTGGGCGAGGCCGATGGCTACCAGCAGGAGCTGATGGAGTTGCGCGAGAAGATCGAGGCAGCCGGTATGCCCGAAGAGGTGGAGGCGAAGGCGTTAAGGGAATTGGGACGCCTTTCTACCATGCCGCCGATGGCGCCGGAGGTGGGCGTCATCCGCACATACCTTGATTGGCTGATAGACCTGCCCTGGTGGCAGCATACGGACGATAACCTGGACATCGCCCATGCCGCAAAAGTCCTGGAAGAGGAGCACTACGGCCTGAGCAAGGCTAAAGAGCGCATCCTGGAGCACATAGCGGTACGCAGGCTGGCTCCCGATAAAATGAAGACGCCGATCCTGTGTTTTGTCGGCCCGCCTGGAACCGGGAAAACATCGTTGGGCAAAAGCATCGCAAAGGCCCTCAACCGCAAATTCGTCCGGGTGAGCCTGGGGGGAGTCCGAGACGAGGCGGAGATACGCGGCCACAGACGTACCTATATCGGGGCGTTGCCCGGCAGGATCATACAGACGATGCGCCGGGCCGGTACCATCAATCCCGTCTTCATGCTGGATGAGATCGATAAGCTGGGCACCGACTTCCGTGGCGATCCGGCGGCAGCGCTCCTGGAAGTGCTCGACCCGGAACAGAATCACGCATTTTCCGATCACTACCTTGACGTGCCGTACGACCTATCGCAGGTCATGTTCATCACCACCGCCAACACACTCTGGCCGATCCCGCCGGCGCTGCTGGACCGTATGGAGGTGATCGAGTTCCCCGGCTATATCGAAGAGGAAAAATTGCAAATAGCCCGCAAGTACCTGATCCCCCGCCAGATGGAGCAGCACGGGATCGAGGAATTGGGCATACGATTCGACGAACAGGCGCTGATCCGCATCATCCGCGAGTATACCTACGAGGCCGGAGTCCGTAACCTGGAGCGCGAGATCGCCAATATCTGCCGCAAGATAGCCAGGCGTGTGGCCGAAGGCAAGACGTACCCCAGACGGATCACCGCCGAGAGCATCCCGCGCTACCTGGGGCCACCGCGCCACCTTCGGTCGTCCGCCGAGGAAAGGGACGAGATCGGTGTGGCAACCGGGATCGCCTGGACCGAGAACGGCGGCGATATTATGAGCATCGAAGTGTGCCTGGTGCCCGGTAAGGGTGGCCTGACGCTCACCGGCCAGTTGGGCGATGTTATGCGAGAATCCGTCCAGGCCGCGCTGACTTATACCCGCTCGATTGCCGATAGATTCGACATAGCGAACGAGGAATTCGAAAAATACGACATCCACATCCACATCCCGGAGGGCGCGGTGCCCAAAGACGGCCCTTCTGCCGGGATCACGCTCGCCACGGCATTGATCTCCGCCTTCTCCGGGCGCAAGGTCCGGCGCGATGTGGCCATGACCGGTGAGATCACCCTGCGCGGACGTGTGCTGCCGGTCGGCAGTGTCAGGGATAAAGTGCTGGCGGCCTACCGTGCCGGGATATACACCGTGATACTCCCGAAGCGCAACGAGAAAGACCTGGTGGAGATACCCAGACGGGCACGCCGCGAGCTTAACCTGATCCTGGTCGAGCACATGGACGAAGTGCTCGAACATGCCCTGGTGCCGGAAAAGAAGAGCCTTCCTAAAAAGCACAAACCGATTGCCGATGCCAACTCCGCCCAGCCGCCGGTCGCGAGCGGGGTATAAGCCGGCTCTCCGCCGACCAGGACGCCCTGACTGTGCCCGGTTTGGGTGGGGCTTGGTGCCGGATCTCGACGGTCACGCCATTCTCTGCCCGGCTGTGAGGCGTCCCGGTTGCGCCCGGTTTGGGTGGGGCTTGGTGCCGGATCTCGACGGTCACGCCATTCTCTGCCCGGCTGTGAGGCGTCCCGGTTGCGCCCGGTCTGGGTGGGGCTTACTGCCGGATCTCGACGATCACACCATTCTCTGCCCAATTATAAAGAGTCTCGGCGTTTTCCAGGCTGAGGATGATGCAACCGTAGGACGCCGGGCTGCCCAACAGGCCGGCCCATAGCATCTGCCCGTTGGAAAGTGTCGGCAGGCCGTGTATGCCGTTCATGGTTCCGGGGCCGGCGCGATATATGCCCAGGAAGTGCGGCATCCACAAATCCCACGCGGCGGCGTATGCCGGATTCTCATGGGTTTGCACCTGGAACACCCCTGGCGACGTCGGCGATGACTCGATCCCGGTTGAGACCGGCCAATCCCATAACAGCTCCCCGTCCTGATATACCTGCATCCGCTGATCCGAAAGGCTGATCACTATCCGCTTGCCTCGCACCACCGGCAGCGGCACCAACATATCCCGCGATGGGATCAGCACCGTATCTCCGGGATGCATACTTGACCAGTCCAGGCCCGGATTCACCTGCTGTATCCAGTAAAGCGGCACACCGGTGGCCCTGGCGACCGCCGCCAAAGTCTCTCCCTGGCTCACAACGTAAGTATACGGCGGGTGTATCACCGGTAGCTCGGCGGTATGCTCACCGGCGGCTATTGCCTCATCCCAGGCCGAGACCGCCGCGTCGACATCGATCGCGCGCAGGTGGCCCAGCTCCGAGTTCAAGCGTCCCAGGAATTCCATCGCGGCCTCATGGTCTATCCCCAGTCGGAGTTGTGGCTCCGGCCCGGAATCGTCAATCCGGGTGCGGATCATAGGTGCCAGCTCCTCCGGCTGTATCTCCCACCATAGCGTCTCGTCCGGGAACGGATCATAAGCCGTCAGCAGGAACGGCGCCGAAAGCAACTCCTCGGCCAACCCGGCCACCTGCTCGGAATCCTCTACTGTTGGCTGCCACGGGCGCATCACCAGGTATAGCTCGCCGCTTGCCAGCACCTGGTCTGGGGCGGATTCCAGGCGCGAGAGGGTGGCTTCCACATCAAGTGCCGCGCCCGGTGAAGGGAGAGTCGTCTCCACCGAAGTGCCGGTGATGCGTATACCGGCCTCATCCGGCGGGGTCGAGGCCAGGGCGGAAATGGCCTCCAGGGTGCGGCGGGCACGATCGGCATCCAGGACTGCCCTCGGCGGGATCGCAAAGCCGCCCAGTGCCGCCTTGAGCGCATCCCAGAAGTTACCGTATCGCCCCACCGCTTGTGCCTCTGCGGCCAGCGATTCGGCATCCAGTTCAAGGCCCAGCTCGGCCTGCATCACCTGTAGCGGGTGCCCGCCGGCCCAAAGCGTGATCGTACGATTCGGCGGCCATGCGGCCATCAGCGCCGAGACCGCCTCGTCGTGGGTCATCATCCCGACGTCCACGCCCGCGACGGATACCCCAGGCAGGATCCGCCCGGAATCGTGAAAAGCACTCCACAGCCCGCAAAACGCCAGCGCCGCACCGAGCGTCATCAGCGTGATGCCGAGACGCAAATAGGCGGTCGCGGGCACACGTACTCCGGGAGTGAGCTTTTCGTCAGCCGCGCTCATAGATCGCCACCGGTTTGAGATATTCCGGATAGCGGGGATACAGGAATCGGCGCACCTCATAACAGAGGTGACATCGGTTCAAATATCCGCGCAAAGGCTCATAGCCGGCCTCCTCGGCGATGGGCAACAGGCCGGTCGGCCCTTCCTCGGCCAGCACCTTGATAATGGGGTGCCGGGAATAGTCATAACTTTCCAGTATCTCACCAAGCGGCCTTTCGTGTATATTGCCCAGGGAGATGCCCGCGCAGAGATTCACCTCGCCGTCAGGGTGTATCTCGACAGCATATGGGGCACGCAGGTCCTCGGCCAGATAGTACGGCGCCACGCAAAGGCCGCCCGCCTCACACAAACCCTTTGGCATCATCCCCGCGCGTTCCATCATCTCCGGCAGCGCCTCTGCTCCCCGTCCGACCGGGTGCGTTATCGAAGCCTGAACTGTCACCCCATCCAGGTCAACCATATCCGCAAGGTGCTCCATCATCATGCGGGTGTTGGCGTTGATCGGTATGTCCAGATCGGGCGAGCCGACCCACTGATTATCGACCACGATCTCGTCGAATCCCAATTCTTTGGCGATCCTTATGCCCAGGGCCGCCCGTGCCACCCCGAAAAACGGCGCATGGAACCCGTCCACGCTGAACAGGATGTAATCCAGCCCCGCGTCCTTGAGGGCCGATAGCCTGCGCCTGGCCTCATCGTCGTCGTAAGCCCAGTAGGCATTGGTGAAAACCTCTGGTCTGGCGGATGTGAGCTGCCGAACTAACCTCACCATCTCCACCAGATCGTCCATGTAGATAAACGGCTCACCGCCCAGCAGAGCCACCCACTCCAGCGGGTGATCGGCCACCTGGCGCAGCGATTCCTCCACCTCGGCGACCGATAGCCGCCCCCCGCGCCCTGGCCCCGCGCTGTAAGAGCAGTGAGCGCAGTGGCCTGGGCAGTTATAGGTCAGCAGAAAGTCGAGTCCCCTTAACCTGATCGGCAATTTCCTCTCCTTAGCGATCGGGCTTACAATGCTCCATGGAGATCATAGCACATTTCGCCGCTCCTCGTAGAGCATGGGCGGATGCCCGTGATGGTAATTTGGGGTACAATTGCCGTGTTAATTGGTGCCTGATGCGCTGCGTTCTGCTTCGTCTGCTTTTGGAGAGCACGTTATGGCGTGGCAGGGGATGATCGGCAGGGAGTTGGGGCCTTATCGGATCGTCGAATTGATCGGCGTCGGTGGCATGGCGTCGGTATTTAAAGCTCATGACCCCCGCATGGATCGCATGGTCGCGATAAAAGTGCTCCCCCCTCAGAAGCCGGGAGACCCGGCTTTCGAGACCCTTAAAGCCCGCTTTCTCCGCGAAGTGCAGCTCATCGCCAAACTGGAACATATCCACATCCTGCCGGTATACGACTACGGCGAGCAGGACGGGATAATCTACCTCGTCATGCGTCTGCTCGAACACGGCACCCTGGCAACCATCTTGGAAAAGCACGGCGCATTGCCGGTTGAGGACGCGGTGCGTCTGACCGTCCAGATCGCCGATGCCCTCCACTACGCGCACCAACGCGGCGTCATCCATCGCGACCTCAAGCCGTCAAACGTGCTGTTGGACGAGCACGGCAACGCTTACCTGGCCGACTTCGGGCTGGCCAGGCTGGTTGAGCAGACTCAGGGACTGACACGCGGTCGCTACGTGGGCACCCCTCACTATTCGCCGCCGGAACAGTGGCGCGGCGATAAAGTCACCCCGGCCAGCGATATTTACAGCCTGGGCATCATGTTCTACCAGATGCTGACCGGCAGGCCGCCGTTTGAAGGCGAATCGCTGGAAAGCGTGATGTATAAGCACCTGCACGAGCCACTGCCAGACCCCCTAGAGATTAAGCCGGACATCCCCGGCCAACTGGTCGGAGTGCTTCGCAGGGCCACGGCCAAAGCGCCTGAGGAAAGGTACCCCACCGCCAGGGAGATGGCGGGCGATCTGGAAAGGATCGTGCCACTTCTCTCGGAATCCAGCGCGGAGAGGACTATATTCGATTCTGCTCCCCCGCCCACGTTGCCCGTTCTCTCCACCGAGGCTGGGGCAGGTGGCGCGGCGACTCAGATCGGGCGCCGGATATGGGCCTCCGGTGTCGCCAGGATCGGCGCCGGGATCGCGTTGCTGGCCATCGTGGGGGCGG
>JALXEW010000073.1 GCA_027069285.1 Ardenticatenia bacterium
AATCCTGCGGGCATCCTGACGGCGCTGCTCTTCCAGGAATGCTATCGAGCGATCACGGTCTTCCACCTGGCGGGTCAAGTCGTCGATCTTGGCCTGCAAAGTCGAGATTATGCCCATGAGCCGCTCACGCTCGACCCGGATCGAGGGTATTTCCTCGGCCAGGCGCTCCAATCGGTCGACTCGTTCGCCAAGTTCGCGCACCGGGCGGATGATGCCATCACGCGCGATCTGATGGCGACGTTCTGCCTCCCGTTCCGCTATCGCCCGGCGCTCCTCTATCTGCTCGATCTGCTGTTGCAACTCGGTTCTAAAGGTCTCCAGCAGGTCATCATAGCGGTCTGCGGGCATGAATTTCGAGCGCATATCCACCTGCTCGCTCTCAAGTCCGCTAAGGCGCCGGGTTAGCTGGGCGATGATCTCGTTTTGTTGCGCGATCCGCTCTTCCAGGCGGGCGATGGTTGCCTTATCTCGTCGGCGTTCCTCGTCCAGCCACTCGACCGTCTTAGCCAACTGGGCCAGATTGTCCGTTGCCATCGGTACCTCCGTCAAGACACGTCACCCGCATTATAACACGGCGCCCCAAAAGCCGCCTATGCCTCCAGCCCATGAGCTTCCAGCAGCGCCTTATCCGCAAGTATCTCATCCGTAGGGCCATCGGCGACCACGCGCCCCCTATCGAGCACTACCACACGCGGGAAAAGCTCGCGCACCAATGCCATATCGTGCGTGCTGACCAGCATCGTCTTCTGCAGCGAATCCAGCAGATGGATGAGATTCCTCCGTGCACGCGGATCAAGCCCGGCGGAAGGCTCGTCGAGGGCCAGTATCTTCGGGTCCATGCTGAGCACCGTCGCTATGGCGATCCGCTTCTTTTCGCCCTCGCTGAGGTGGTGCGGCACCCGGTCGGCGTAAGCTTCCATGCCGACCTCGGCCAATGCCTTACGAACCCGCGCCCGCACCTCGTCCTCCGGCAACCCCATATGCAGCGGCCCGAATGCCACATCGTCGAACACCTTCGGCGAGAAGAGCTGGTCATCGGGGTCCTGGAACACCAATCCGACCCAGGCGCGAATCCGGCCCAGATTCTGATCGTTGACATCCAGGCCGCCGACGTTCACCTTCCCACTCTGAGGACGCAGGATGCCGTTAAGGTGCAGCAGCAACGTGGACTTGCCCGCCCCGTTGGGTCCGACCAGGGCCACACGCTCATCCGGCGCGATGTGTATCGTCACGTCATCCAGGGCCAGCCGCCCATCTGGATATGCAAACGACAGGTTATCCACTTTGACGGTATGATGCATTGTTCACCTCAGCAGTGGCGGGATGACCTGTAGCGCCCGCGCCAGCCTGGTACCCGGCCAGGTGAGCAACTCGCCTTCGATCAGGTATATCCGCCCGTTCTGCGCGGCGGGCACATCCAATCCGGCCAGTGCCCTCACATCCTTCTCGCCGAACGGGTATGGTTCGCCCGGCAAGAGGATCACATCCGGCTGTGCGGCCTCGATCTCCCCGACCGATACGACGGGGTAGCGTCTATCCAGGCCCGCCATCAGCGGATCGGCGGGCAGGCTTTCGCCCTCCGCGCGGACGCGATCCGCAAAGACGTTTTCCCCGCCGCAGACCCGCAGCAGGTCGTGTGCGAAGGTATCCCGACTAAACGTCACCCACGGGTCGCGCCAGAGTGGGGCGAATACCCGTACCGGCTCGGAAGCACGCGCCGAATCCATCGTCCAATCCAGCGCCATCTGTATGGCACGCACGCGGTGTATCATGCCGGTGTCCTCAAAGAGCCGCATCATCTGCCAAAGCACGTCAACCGCGTCCAGAACGGTCGCCGGCGATAGCTCCCAGACCGGAAATCCCAACTCCCGCAGGCGCGAGATCACGGTGTGAGTATTGAAAAACGGGTCTGCGATGATGAGATCAGGCCTCATCTCGGCGATGACCTCAAAATCCGGCGCGGTCACATCCCCCACACGCGCGATCCCTGCAACCTGACCCTCAGGGCGGGTGCACCGCTCAGAAATGCCGATCAATCTATCGCCGACGCCAAGCTCAAACAGGCTCTCGGTGGCATACGGCACCAGAGAGATAACCCGCGTTGGCGGCACTTCAACCGGCGGCTCGGCACTGTAGCCGTAGGTGTGCTCGGAGTTGATC
>JALXEW010000074.1 GCA_027069285.1 Ardenticatenia bacterium
GATATATCCTTTCCTGATCCGGCATGTGCCCGGCTTTGCGATGTTCCAGGCCCCTTCCAGATGGTTGCTCTGGACGGTTTTCGGCCTGAGTGTCCTGGCCGGGATCGGTACCCTGGCGTGGGGACGTGGCAAGTGGATATTTTTCTGGTCGCGCCTGATCGCCGCAGGTGGCGCGGGGATGATAGTCGTTTCACTGGTCATGGCACGCTTTATCGAGATAGATTCCAGGGTGCTGGGCGTGTTGGTGCGGGCGTTTGTGACTTTGGGCGTTTTGGTATCCGGATCGGCTTTGCTGACCCTGGCGCGGCCAGAACGAGAGGAGAGCACTTCACAGGTGTATTGGCGTGCCGTCGTCTTGATTTTCATCGCCGCCGATTTGATCTGGGCCGGCTCCGGCCTGAATCCGACCGTGAATGCCGCCTTCTACGATCCGCGTCCGGCCCCGGAGGGGCGCGGGTACTGGTGTGCCGACTACGAGTATGAGGTGCGGTACGAGTACTTCCTGCGATTCGACGACTTCACGCACGTGGTGAGGCAGTTGGATGCGTATCGTCGCTCAGGCCTGGCGAACATGAATGTCCTGGATGGCGCCGAGCTGCTGAATAACTTCGATCCGCTCATCACTGCGCGATTAAGGGCATATTACGACCTGATCGAGGGAGACCTGGCCAGATCGGATGCGCTGCTTCGCGCTGCAGGGGTTGATTACGTATATTGCCGGTTCCCGCCTCCGGGATGGACGGGGGAGAACCCGCCGTTTGTGCGGTCGGAGCCTTCGCCGGATGCCTGGCTTGTGGGGGGTGCGGTTTGGGTTTCCGGGCCGGCGGAGGCACGGGAGGCACTGACAAATGGCTTTGAGCCGTCTGCCGAGGTGATCCTGGAAGGGGTGCCGGAAGGTGTTGGGGAAAATGATGGTATCCCCGATCCTGGGACGGTGACAATTTCCCGCCGTGATCCTGCCCACATCGTCCTCTCCGTGAACGCAGAGACCCCCGCGTGGTTGGTGACGGCCTACGCCTCCTATCCCGGTTGGGAGGCACGCCTTAATGGGGAACCGGTGGAGCTGTACCGGGCGAATCTGGCGTTTACGGCTGTGCGGGTGCCAGCCGGCATCTCGCAGGTGGAGCTGGTATATAGGCCGCAGGCTTTCGCGATCGGGGTCGCGATCTCGGCGGCGGCCATGCTGGGCTGGATCGTGATGATCGCGTTGGCGACCTCGCGTTCGAGGCGCCTGCCGACGCGGACGTGACGGCGATCAGGAGCCTTTTCTAAATAGCGCCCCGATCCGTCCTGGAATGCTCAGCACGAAGTTCTGTGCGTACCCGGCCAGTAAGCTCAGCGCCCAGAGTGCAAACGGGGATTCCGACTGTGCGTAACGCCCATCGAAGGCGGCGAAAATCACGTAAACCGCGACGCCGAGCATCAGCCCGATAAATGGCGCCAGCAGGTACCAGCGCGTGTAAATGGGATCGAAATCCCGTTTGAGCGTGGTGTGGCGCAGGAGTGCCCATAGCGCCCCGATCACGCCGCCGAAAGAGCCAAATATCGCCGGCATGAGGGCAGCCGATACCGCCCGTGACATGCCGAGCGAGGCCGCCATGACTTCCCACTGTGGGGCCGCCAGCCGTAGCAATATGACCAGGCCCGCCCACATGATCAGATACATGGACAGGCCGGTGCCATATGTGCGTACCCAGCGGCTTACCTTTTGCTCTCGCGCCAGCCACGCCCTCACACGATAGACTATGGCACGCGCGTCGTCGTAATGCGCCCGTGGTGCCTGGCGTAATAGCGCACTCGCCCGTATCAGCTCCTGCTGCTGGATTTCGATCTCTTCCTCGTTGCCGCGCACATGCCGGATCAGTTCCTCTTGCAATTCGTCGATCTGATCCCATAACTCCTCGATCCGCTCATCCGGCACCAGTTTGAGCGGCCAGGCCTCCTCCGGGATGGCCGTGGGGATGGCCTCTGGCCCTGTGGCCTCTTCCGGTGGCGCCTCGGCTTCCGGGAGAGGGATGGCTTCCGGCTCCTGTGTGGGTATGCCCTCTGGGGCTGGCGGGGAGATGGCGTCGAGTGCGGCCTCGCGTTCGGGTTCGGGTTGAGGTGTGAGGATGCGGACGCTCTTGATGGCCGGCTCCGGCCTGGGCGGCTC
>JALXEW010000075.1 GCA_027069285.1 Ardenticatenia bacterium
CCATCATCTGGGCCGAGCGTTCATGCGGCTCAGGAGCGGCCCCCGCTATCAGGACGCGGATGCCTAACCCATCCAGAACGTCTCCCAATATCCCGGCAACGTCGCCCAGCCACTCCCGCACGCCGTCGGAATCGGCGCAGAATCCGTATATCGCCAGCGCCAAAGGCTCCTGGGAGCGCCAGATGCCGCCGGTAACGCCACCCGCCATGCGCCCGAATCGGTATATCGCCTGCGGCAGCTGTTTGTACGAGGCGATCTGGGCGCCTGCCGCTTTAAGCACCTGGCGGCTCATGTCGGCTCCATCTGGGGCCTCGATCTCCTGGGGGGTAATCTCGCTTAAGACGAGGCCAACCAGTTTCCGAATGGCCCTCATCCCCATCGGGAGCCAGAGTGTCTTCCCCGGCGGCAGCCACTGTACCAGCGCAGCGCGGCTTGCCAGCCGTCCGCTTACGGTTTTGATCCCCGCCGGTGCATCTCTGAGGGTTCTGCCGAATATGCGACTTATCTTGCTCATTCCACGGTGAACCAGCAGCCGAAATCCTGAGTCTCGTTTGGCGTTCCGGGGCCGAAGTTCCGCTCACCGTCGGTTATCGGCTGGCGCCACGAGACGTGATACTCAAAACGATGAGTCCCAGGCGGCAAAGGCCCTATCGGCACGTACCAGAAGATGCCCCAGCCGCCGTAACGTGGGTACTCGCGCAGGGGAGTGCCGTAATCACGCCAATCCTCTGCGACTGGCTGACCGTCCAATGTGATCTGATATTCGACGTTATCCAGGTGCTGCTGCATCAGCGCCGGGTCGGTCACGATCCAGCCCCATTTGGCGCCCACTATCGCCCCGGTCGGGACGGTCGGCTGTTGCAGGCCAAATTCCTCGCAGTTGACCAATATGTACACTACTTCCGGGGTCTCTGCCTGGGTTGGGGTCTCGGTGGGTGCAGCGGGGGCCGTGGGCTGAGGTGGCGGGGTATCGGTCACCGGCGGCGTGGGCGATGGCTCGACCCATACCAGGTCGGCGCTTATCCAACCCACCTGTCCGTCCGGCAGCTCCACGTAATACCAGCTGCCGTCGTCGCTCCTTTCCAGGATCGCCAATTCGGTCTCATCCGGCACCTGGGTGATCCTGGGATAGTCGGTTCCGGGGCCTTCGCGCACGTTGGCGACGGTTCTGGCGTCAACCAGGCCTCGTTCGGGAGTGGGTGTGGCGGTCGGGGTTGCGGTTGCGGTAGGTGTATCGGTCGGGAGCGGAGTTGGGGTATCTGAGGGCAACGGGGTCGGTGAGGGCATGGCAGGGGTCGGCGATGGGATCGGGGTCGATGTGAAGATCGGGCCGAGTGTGGCGGTCGCGGTGGGCGTGATGATCACCTGGTCGCCGCCCCCAACACATGCGGAAGCCATCAGGATCAGGGAAATCAGCACCGGAAGCAAGGTTTTCCTCACGGCGACCATCTCCGAGCGTGGTTTCATAGCACGCCGGGCAACGGGGTGCCCATGCGGAGTTGTAGCTCGGCCAGCGACCGGAAGGCCGTATCGCGCACTTCGGGGTCTTTATCGCGCAGTGAGCCATAGAGCGGCTTGACTGCGGGCACGTGGCCGAGCCTGGCCAATGCCACTGCTGCGGCGATCCGATACGGCGGCTCGCCTTCCTGGAGAACCCGGATCAATACTTCGTTCGCAGCGTCACCCGGCGGGACGCCTTCGCCGCGTTCTGCGGCCCACGCCACCAGCCACCCCAGTTGATCCGCAGGGGGTTGGCCGACCGGCATCAGGGTGTACGGTTTTCGGGCCTCGGCAAATGCCTGTTGGGCCGCCGAGCGGACGTACCATTGTTCGTCATCGAGCATGGTTTTGTAGATGAGGGCCAGTGCCCAGGGTGCTCTCACGCGCCGCAATCCGAATACCGCCGCCCGCCGGGTCATCATGTCCTCTTCTTCTATGGCTTCCTGCAATATCTCGTGCCCTTCGCCGGGCAGGGCCGCCAGAGCTTCGGCTATGGCCCTACGCAGTCCCTCATCGCCACCGACCAGGCCGTGGATCATGGTCTCCATCGCCTTTTCGGTGCCGATCGCGCCCAATGCCAACCCTGCGGCCCGCTGCACACCGGGATCGCCGTCATTGAGCATCTCGGCCAGGTCGCGGGTGGCCTCGGCAAGGCCCAATGCGCCCATCCCGACGCACCCAAGACGTCTCAGTTTCGGATCGGGCGAGCGCAGGGCCTGCCTGAAGATGAACAGGACGTTTGGGTCGCGGGACGCCACCAGGGCCGCCATAGCCCGCTCGCGCAATTCCAGGTATTGGCTTGGAGTCAGCAGCAGGTACGCCAGCCGCTTGAATATTTCCCTGCGCCACGGTGCGTTGGAAGGCGAATCGGAAAGCCATCTCGCCATCTGGAACAGGTTCGTCACCAGCAGATCGGGCATGGCGCCCATCTTTTGGGCCACCGCCTGATCCATCGGTGCCTTTGCCGCCGCAAATGTCATGGCCTCGGCCCAATTATCGTCCGAGGCGTAGCGAGCTATCTCCAGCGGCCCGGAATCGATCACCGCTTCGGATGCCAGGAATGCGGCCAGCATCTGGTGGCGGAAGCTGAGCAATCCACCGGGATGTGTGGTCAGGAGTTTGTATCGGCGGACGAGATCCGGCAGGAATTCATCGGCCCTGAGGGCCGCGCGGCCTTCCTCAGATTTCAGTGCCTCGTCAACGATCGTTTTGAGGGCTTTGCGCTCCACGGCAAAGCCATCGCCTTCCAGGACGGCCACCGCCACCTGCCGGAGGGCCTTCACCCCTTCATCGATGGGAACCAGGCGCCGGATGTAGGCATCGTACCACCCGCGCCGACCGGTCTCACGCTGGTCGCCCGCGAAGGCGGCCCAGACTTTCAGGGTCACATCCAATGGCGTGTGACCACGGTTGCCGGTTGAGGCCCGCTGCACGAGCTTCTCATCCGGCGGCGGACCGGGTTTTTTGGGCGAGCCGATTATCCTGGGCCAGGCGGAAGCCCATTTCCCGACCAGGTCTCCGTATTCGGAATCCGACCAGGCCCGCAGGAAGATCGGCACGAAGCCCAGATCGGCCAATCCGCCGTACCCGTTGACGGGGCCTACGGCTATGATCCGGTTGTGGCCGTAGAATTCGATGAACGCGCCCAACCAGGTGAGTGTGCGCGCGCGTATTCGGTCTGGCACCTCGTCGTAACCATCCAGCAGGAGCAGGACGTTGCCGGCGCTCAGTTGCCGATAAAGGAATCTGGGCACCGTTGCGGCTGCCACCGGGCCGATCTGTCGCTGCACCGCCTGCACAAGCGGCTCTGCGGGGTCAACTTTGCCGCCGATGGATTCGGGCATTATATCCGCAACGTGCACAAGTACGGGCGTCAACCCGGTCAGGTCGACTATCTGACGCCTTTCGCCCTCCTCCTCTTCCTCTGCCAGGCGCAACTGCTCCAGGGCATGGCGCTCGGCCTCTGCCATTGACTCGTCAGGCTGGCGGCCCGCTTCGAATTCCTGGGCCACGTCCTCAAGTGTTTTGAAGCGCAATTCGCCGAGCGAGTAAAGCGCTATGGCGGCAAGGGCGGTGCTCTTACCGGCGCCGGGCGGCCCAATCAGTACCAGATATGGGTCGCCTGCTCCGAGTTCATGTACGGCCAGGGTCTCCAGGTTGTATGGGGAATATGATGCGGGCATGTCGAATATCCTGGGGATCACGTCCATTACATCTGTGGGGCGGCCATCGGCAGTGGGGTCGGGCGGATCGGGCATCACGAGGAATCTCGGCTCCACCAGTATCTCGTCCAAAGGCACGATGTCCCCCGCTATGTGAGCACGTCTGCAAAGTTTCCCCAGCTCCTGGCGATAGCGCATTTCGCCCTTGCCGGTGATGTAGCGTCCGGCACCGGCGGCTTTTTCCTCTGCGCTGCGCCTCCATTTCTGGACTGCGTCGCGAACCGGGTAAAGCACGGCAGCGGTCAGGCCCAACAAGGCGCCGACTATAAGGCCGAGTATGAAAGATCCGATCCGAAACTCCCCCATTAGCGCCCCCACGTCACAGGATGACCAGGATTCGCCCGCAATTGGTACATGTGATCAGACGCTCTCCCCGACGTACCTGCTGGATCACGGTGGTGCTCTGCTCCACGCCGCACACGCTGCATATCCCGTCGCTCAATGGCGAGATCGGCTGCCCACTCTTAACGTCGCGGAGGGCGGTGTAGCGTTCCAATGCATCCTCGTCCAGGTCGGCGATCACTTTCTCACGCTGTTTTTCAAGCTCGCGCAGTTCGGATTCCAGGCGGGCTTTTTCCCGGCGTAGCTCGTCCCATTCGCTCTCGCGCCTGGCAGTGATGGCATCCAGGTTATCGCGGGCCTCTTGATAGGCCTTCTGGTGCTCCTCGACGGCGATCATTGCCTCCAGAAGGTCATCCTCAAGGGCGGCTCGGCGGCGTTTGAGCGAGGCGATTTCCTCTTGCATATCTTGCAACTCTTTGGGGTTTTTGACGATGCCGCTATAGAGCCGTTTTTCAGCGTTCCGGATTTTGTCGCTCAGGCCCTTGATCTGAAGATCGAGATCGGAAGAACGCCTTTGCCAGGGGGAGAGTTTCCCTTCGGCCTCTGCGACTTTAGACTCGGCAGCTTCTATAGCGCTCCGGTCGTTTAGCTCGCGTTCGATGTAGCTCAGACGGGAACGCCTGGCATCAATATCCAGATCGATTTGCTGGAGCCTATAGAGGATTTGAGCCTGGCTCATCTGCCCCCCGCTTGGTTCAGAGATCACGCCCCGATTATACACCAATGATGGTCGGAGCCGCTACGCCGTGGTGCCAGGGGGCATTGGCATCCGCCATTGGGCCTGGCGAACCCACTATCACGAGCGGAGGGCGTCTAACACCAGTTGCAGTTCCGGCGGCAGGGGTGCAGTAAAGGTGAGGATGTCGCCGGTTGAGGGGGAGCGCACGGTCAGGCTGGCCGCGTGCAGGAAGAAACGCCCGATCTCGATGGTGGGGCGACGCCTGCCGTACACCGTATCGCCCACGACCGGGTGGCCGATGAAGGCCAGGTGCACCCGTATCTGATGCGTGCGCCCGGTGCGCGGGGTCAATTCAAGCAAGGCGTGATTCTCGAATCGCTCCAGCACCCGGAATCCGGTCACGGCTTCTCGTCCGTTCGGGACTACTGCCATGCGCTTACGATTTCGCGGATCGCGGCCTATGGGCGCCTCTATTATGCCGTGTTCGCCGGGGGGATGGCCTTCAACCAGGGCCAGGTATTTCTTTTTGACTTCGCGGTTCAGGAATTGGGTCGCCAGGGAGTTACGGGCCTTCTCGGTCTTGGCGATCAGGATCACGCCGGACGTATCTTTGTCAAGCCTGTGGACGATCCCGCTCCGGTCGCGACCGCCAACTGCGGCGGTTTGCGGCCAGCGGGCCAGTACGGCGTTGACCAGGGTGCCGCTGCGATGTCCATGTGCCGGGTGCACGACCATGCCGGCGGGTTTGTTGATGGCGATCAGGTCGTCATCTTCGTAAAGCACGTCCAGGGGGATGTTTTCCGGCTCGGTTGTGGCTTCCGGCGGCGGTGGGATTCGCACGACTATGGTCTCGCCCGGATGTGGGCGGTATCCGGGTGGTCTGTCGTCGCGCCCGCCGACCGATACCATACCGGATTTTATCAGCCGCTGGACTGCGGTGCGCGACATATCGCCGATGGCGTCAACGATGAGCCGGTCGAGTCTCTCCCCGCCGCTTTCGACTGTGAAGACGAATGTTTTGAAGCTTTCTTCCATACGGCTTACGAGCGCGGTGGCTCTCGCCCGGCAGGTTCGGATAGTTTTTCCCGCCTGTCCTCGCGCCACATGATCCAGATCAGGAGCGCAACGCCGACTACTATCGCGCTATCGGCCAGGTTGAAAACCGGCCATATTTTGAAGTCAATGAAGTCAACCACATAGCCCAGTCGCACGCGATCTGTCAGGTTGCCCAATGCGCCGCCCAGTTGCAATCCGAGCGCCAATCTGGGGAGCCATTCGCCATCGGGTATCCTGCCGTGGTAAAAGAGTATGAATCCCACGACCACTAACGCGATCACGAGGAACAATACTCCGCCGCCGGGGAGGATGCCAAAAGCGGCACCGGTATTGACGGTATAGGTTATGGTGAAATAATCGGCCAGCGCGGGCACCGGTGCCCACGCCTGGTAAAGGCCCAGGGTCGAAGTGACAAAAGCTTTGCTTGCCTGATCCGCCACAAGGACAATTGATGCGACGATCAGGAGTAAGCCCCATCTACTGAACAAGCGGCCCACGTTCGGGTTACCGTTACCTGTAGTTTTGTTCTCGCCGCAGAGCGCAATTGATGCAGAGGGCAGTCCACGGGAGCACTTTCAGGCGGTCTATGTTTATCTTGGCGCCGCAGTCCTCGCATACGCCGTAGGTGCCGGACTCGAAGCGACGTAGTGCGTCCTCGATCTCACGCAGGCGCCTGGCGGCGTGGCGTTCCAGGGCCATGTTGGTAGCCTGTTCCAGGGCATAGGTGGCGTCATCGGCCTGATGGGTCTTATAGCCAACCACGCGCTCTTTCGCTATCTCCTCGAATTCCCTCACCTGACGGATGAGGAATGCCCTCTCGCTCAGCAGCTTCTGCCTCAATTCCTCGTAAGTTGCAGTCATGGCTCCTCTCCCCTGTGCGTGGATATTCTACCCGACGTGCGGCAAAACCCCAAAAGGGGAACGCTCAAGGGCAAACGCGGGCAGGCTATGGCAACCGGCCCACTCCGCCGATGGCCGTTTACGGGAGATCACCGTTCGCTCCCAAGCACCACGTCCCGGAACCAGGCCCACGTCCTTTCCAGGCCCGCCCGGATCGGCGTGATGGGGGCAAAATCCAGCAGGCGGCGAGCTTTGGTGTTATCGCAGTAGGTGATCGGGGGATCAGAAGGAGGTGCCGGCGTCACATCGACACGCGCTTTGCTGCCGGCCAGTTGCTCGATTATTGCGACGAATTCGGTCATCGGCAACGGGCTTCCAAAGCCCAGGTTGATTATCTCGTAGCCCATAGGCCTATCGAGTGCGGCCAGCACCCCACCGATTATGTCGTCTATATACGTCCAATCCCGCTGCATACGCCCGCCCTCAAAAAGGGTGATCGGCAGGTCGTGCGAGATGGCGTACATGACCTTGTACGGCATCATGTCCGGTCGTCCGCCTGGGCCGTACACGTTGAAAAAACGCAAGGCGGTGAAGTGCATCCCGAACAGGTGATGATAAGTATGGCCCAAAATCTCGCATGAGCGTTTGGTGGCCGGATATGCAGCCAGCGGACGGTCGGCAGGGGCGTCCTCCCGAAATGGGACGGGGGTATTCGTGCCGTACACCGATGAGGTGGATGCGAATACGA